>JAFDIX010000238.1 GCA_019307805.1 Deltaproteobacteria bacterium
CTGTCTTCTGGAACCCCCTTGGGAGCCAAGACGATGCGGTCCATGGTCCCTACTGAGTACCCCATATCTTTAAGGAGAGGGACATCCGGCCATATTCTCTTGTCCCCGGCGCTTGCGAGGATACGGACTTTATTGGCCTCTACAAGTGGCATGAGCACCGAGGGAAACATCATGCAGAAATCCCCATCACCGGCCAGAAGGGCCTGAATAGCGGGTCCGCCCCCCTTATAGGGCACATAGGTGGCTTCAACGCCTGCCTTCATGAGAATCCTGGCACCGGGAACCATGGTCGCTCCCCAGTTTCCGCTGGTCACGAAGATCATTCTGCCTTTTTGTGCTTTGCCGTAGGCCATGAGCTCATCCAGGGTCTTCCATGGCTTGTCAGACCGGACAGTGACGCTTGAAGCGGCGTAGTTAAGACGGCAGACCGGCTTGAGATCTACCAGGGGATCGTAAGGCAGTTTTTCGACATGGGGTTGGAGTTGATCAACATAATTATGAGAAAAAATCAGGGTATATCCGTCCGGCTTGGCTTTGATTGCCGCTGCGGTTCCCTTTTGGCCGCTGGCGCCGGGCATGAGTTTAACTACCATGGCCTGACCAAGGTAGGCCGGGATGACGCTGGTAAACACCCGGGCGTTGAGGTCATGGGAGCCTCCGGCACCCAATGGGATGATCAGTGTAATGGGTTTGCTGGGGTATTGATCCGCCAACACAGGTGCAGCGCTGATAAAAAACGCCATACATGCAACCAGGGCAAAAGAAAAGCATTTTCGAATAGACATATCCTCCTCCTTCTTTGAGTTTACCGGTTAAGAAGCTATTGTTCCTCACCAAAGTCCTCTAAGTCGCCGGTATCACCTCCCCCCCTATTTGCTAAGAGTCTCAGACATTTGTTTTTTGCCGCGATCATCAGAAAAAGGTATGGGATGGGCATTCTCAAATGAAAATGCCCATCCTATGGTTGAAACGTAATGCTATTATCCCCCGGTCAATTGTTTGACCAATACCTTAAATTCCTTCTGCTGCTGTATACGGACCTTGTCGTAATCAGGGCCATCCATATACTCCATATTTTCGCCAATCCTCTTCATCAGCTTCTTGAAGGTCTTATCCTTGTAAAGCTGCTTAAATGCGTTTCTGAGAATCACCATCCTGTCTTCCGGTACCCCTTTCGGCGCTAAAATGATTCGATCCATGGTGCCGACCTTGTATCCCAACTCGCTGAGTAGGGGAACATTCGGCCATATGCGTTTATCTCCGGCACTTGCAAGGACCCGGACCTTTCCTGCTTCCACAAGGGGCTTGATCACGGAGGGGAACATCAGGGTGAAGTCCCCATCACCTGCCAACAGGGCCTGGATGGCCGGTCCACCGCCTTTATAGGGGACATATGTCGCCTGCACACCTGCCTTGGTGAGGATCCTGGCTCCCGGTACCATAACCGCGCTCCAGTTGCCGCTGGTGGTAAAGATCATTTTGCCTTTTTGCTGTCTTCCATACTCCAGAAGTTCATCCAGGGTTTTCCAGGGTTTGTCTGAACGAACAATAACACTTGCAGCGGCGTAGTTGAGGCGCCAGACTGTCTTGAGGTCCTTGATTGGATCGTAGGGAAGTTTTTCAATCAGGGGCTGAAGTTGATCAATGTAGTTGTGTGTGAAGAGCAGTGTGTAACCGTCCGGTTTGGCTTTGATGGCTGCCGCTGTTCCGGTCTGGCCACCTGCTCCCGGCATGAGTTTCACTACCATGGCCTGGTTCAGATATGCGGGAATAACGCTGGTGAATACACGGGAATTGAGATCATGGGAGCCTCCGGCACCCAATGGGATGATCAGTGTAATGGGTTTGCTGGGGTATTTACCCGCCAGCACAGGTAAGGAACTGCAAAGAAGCACCATGAATGCAACCAGGACTAATAGAGTAAACTTTTTGACAAACATATTTCCCTCCCATTTAAAGTGTTATTAAAGAAACTATCTGACTCGACGGAAAACAAGTTATTTTTACGGTGCCGGTATCATCTTCTCTCCTGCCTGCTCCGATTCTATGGCAGCCTTTTTCCGCCGCAATTTTACGGTTCTCCACCACAAAAGGGCGGTCATGATGGGTGTGAGGCCCAAAATGACTGCTGTGACAGGGCGCTCGATGAAAGTGTAATTCAGCAGGTCACCCCTGGCCAGATTCACGGTCTGCCCAAAGGAATATTCGAGCACAGGGCCCAGGATGTACCCCATGACCATGGGCGTGACATCAAAACTGAGCTTCTTGGCAACATACCCGAACATGCCGAAAAAGACCAGTATCAGCAGGTCAATGGGATCGGACCGGTATACGTAGGACCCTGCAAAGGCAAAAACGGCCGTGAGGGGGAGAAGTGCGGATTTTCGAATGGTTACCACCTTTGCAAACAGGGGGACCAGGACATACCCAAGGAACAGAAAAAGCAGATTGGCAACGAGCATGACGATAAGCAGGGCATATACCAGGGACCCCTGCTCGGCAAAGAGTTGCGGCCCGGGACGAAGCCCCTGCGCAATGAAGGCGCCGAGCAGGATGGCGGTGATCTTGTCGCCCGGGATACCAAGGGTGAGCAAGGGGACTAGGGTCGGTCCATTCACTGCATTGTTCGCGGCCTCAGCCGCAGCCACTCCCTCAAGCTCACCCTTGCCAAAGGTTTCCGGGTGGTCCGAGGCATTTTTGGCAGCCGCATAGCCCACGAAGGCAGAAACCACCTGTCCCACCCCGGGGATGATGCCAAGGGTCGTTCCAATCCCGGTGGATCTGAATATGGTTTTCAAACAACTGCGGAATTCTTTAAGCGTGAGTCTTTCACCGGACCTGGTAAGGTATTTTTTATCAATAAAGCCGCTGATCCCGCTCTCCACGGCACTCAGGATTTCCGGAATGGCAAAAAGTCCGATCAGCATCGGCAGAAGCGGTATACCGGATTTGATGGCAAACATGCCGAAGGTAAATCGGGACATGCCTCCAAGGGGGTCCTGGCCGATCATGGCAAAGAAAAGACCCGCACAACACATAATGAGTCCCTTGACAAAGACCCCGGAAGTTGTGGCTGATATGATGATGAGGCTCAGTAAAATGATGGCTGCCAGTTCAGGGGGACCTATCTTCATGGCCAGTATGGCGATGGGGCCGATGAAAAGGATGGTAATGATGTCGCTGGAGAAGTCCCCGGTCACCGAAGCAAAGAGTGCAATTTCCATGGCCTTTCTGGACTGCCCCTTTTTGGTGAGGGAAGGGCCGTCAAAGGTTGTTGCGACGGCAGCCCCGGTTCCGGGCATGGATACTAAGATGGCGGGTATACTGCCCCCGTAAATACCCCCTTTGTAGACCCCTATGAGAAAAGGAATGCCGAGCATGGGATCCAGGAAAAAAGAGATCGGCAGCAGCACGGCCATGGCCATGATGGTGGTAAAACCGGGAAGGGCCCCTACGATCATCCCCAGTATTAGGCCCAGGCTTACCATGCCAAAGGTATCCCATCGTAATACCATCGGCAGCCCTTCTAAAAAGCTCTCCCACATGTCTAAAAAAGCCTCTCCGTATCAGGTTGAAAGAGGAAACGCCCCATTATCAGTTTCGACGCTCTTTAGAAAAAGGGGAATTCCGGTAGAGAAACGGCTAAAAGGTGCGTGAACACGTAATAAATGCAAAGTGGCACAACAACGCTCACCACCAGGCCGATTAAAACATTTCGATTTCCGTAAAAGGTTGAGAGGGTGCCGGCCACCAGACAGCTTGCGAGTACAAATCCCAGGGGTTCAAAGAGTAAGGCGTAGGCAACAAAGACGATGAGCGAGGCAAATACCTTGAAATAGGCGTTTTTATTCACCTCTTTAAATAGATTCTTCTCGCTGATTTTGAAGCTGATGGCCAGATACCAGATGGACAGCACGATGGCGCTGAAGGTGGCCAACCGAGGAAACAGGGTAGGCTCCAATCCCATCAGAGCGCGGCCCATGATCAGCTTCGGCTTGGCAATCTGGTAAGGGACCAATATGAACATCACGGTCCAGAGGATAAGGAATATGATTGCCGTGACGGTATTAAAATTTATCTTTTCTCGCCAGGTGGTTTGGCCTTTCGCGTTCATGCCTTACCCCAAACAGTTTATTTTATTCTTCATCCCAGCCCTTGGGCGGGTAATCATTTTCCGAGTCATCAATAAAGACAATCCGGGCCGCTTCCTTGGAGGGAACACCCCCATAGGCGAATACGAGTACGACTTCTTCCGTCCTGCTCGCATTGGCCACACCGTGTATCGTCCCTTCCGGTGCATAGACAAAGGTCCCTGGAGGGCACCTTATAATTTCTGCTTCAGGCCCCAGTAAAAGGGTCATGGTACCCTCAATGATATACATGGAGGCTTCGGCATTGGCATGCACGTGCCGCTCATTGGCGGTGTGCGGGGGAATGACCGTTCTTCCCATGCTGATTCTTTTAGAACCGCATACCGCTCCATTGACTCCGAAATTAATTTCCAGCCCCTTTTCGTACTTGGTGTCCGTAACCACCTCGGTATAGTGTCCGGTACGGGGAGAAGGGATTACAGTCTTCGCTACGTCTTCCAGCTTTACATACTCGGCCATAATTATTCACCCTTTCTTTGGCTTGAAGTTTTTGATGTCGGTCAGGAATGGAAAAATGATATATAAATATAAACCCCTGTTACCAGGGAAGAAGATCAACAGGGTTATGCTATATACCCAAAAAGTATCGAAGTCCAGAGTGAACCCTGGTGTGAGCTTTGGGATGGGTAACTCCGAAACTTAGCCCATGGGTCATATGCTGTCAAGAAAATATATTCAGTGTTAGAGAAATTCTTCACATACATTATATCTATCATTAAAACAAATACTTACAAATTGCCATATTTTATAAAATGACTTATTGGAGAAATGTTTTCATTAAGATTAAACAAGAATTTGATGTTGCAGAATATGCAATTCCAACGGGCAGCCGTATTTTCATTATTCTTGGGTTTCGTTTACGATGGGAACATCCATGAGTGAACCCCACTCGGTCCATGAGCCCTCATAGACCCTTACCCGCGGATATCCAAGCAGATATTTGGCAACGAACCATCCCAGGGTACCCCTGTGGCTTAACCGGCAATAACAGACAATCTCCTTGTCAGGGGTGGCACCGACCTTTTCATAGGTTTCTCGAATGTGTTTCAAGGGCATGAAGGTTTCATCCTCTTTCAAAAGCTCCGTATAAAAAAGATGCATTGCGCCCGGGATATGCCCTTTTCTTACGGCACCGTAGTCAAATTCGAACCAGGCAGGGGATACCCTTTCTCCCAGGAACTCTTCCGGGGTTCTCAGATCCAAAAGGACCCTGTCCGGGTCATCAAGACCCTCCAAAATCTCTTGCCGCCCGATGCGGCTGCTTTCATCCGATGGGCGAACAGCATAGGTTGTGGGCACAAAGGTGGGGATCTCCTTTGTCAGGGGCC
>JAFDIX010000239.1 GCA_019307805.1 Deltaproteobacteria bacterium
GTCGAGAATGAGACCCTGAAACAAGGCAGCAGTTTTAAATACTCGGCCATCATGGAGGTGAAACCGGAGTTTGAAATAAAAGATTACCTTGGGATCGAGGTTGAAGAGGAAATTCTGGGGGTGGGGGATGAAGATGTCGATAATGAACTCACCCAGATCCGAAAAAACAATGGAAAACTGACCACTGTGGAAGAGGATAGGGTTCTTCAAAAAGATGATTTTGCCATCATCGACTATGAAGGATTCGAGGACAAAACCCCCATTGAGGGGATAAAATCAGAGAATTTCCCCGTCCAGATCGGGAGCAAACAATTTCATGAGGATTTTGAAAAGGGGCTCCTTGGGCTCAAGAAGGGAGATCATGCAGAGATCGGGGTCCTTTTTCCGGAAGAACATCACCACCCCAAGCTCGTGGGAAAAAAGGTCGATTTCAAGGTAGAGGTGAAGGAAATCAAGGCCATGGAGATCCCTGCGCTGGATGATGAATTTGCCAAGAGCCTGGGGGCTGATTTTGAAAGTCTGGATGATCTCAGACAAAAGATCAAAGAGGAAATTATCAAGAGGGAAGAGAAGAGAATCGACAATGATTTGAAGGGAAGATTGATGAAGAGTGTCTCCGGGAGTGTCGAATTTGAGCTTCCCCAAAGCCTGGTGGATTCAGAAATTCGCAATGCCATCGAGAATGTCAACCAGAATCTCATGAGGGCGGGATCGGATATTGAAAAAGCAGGTCTCAGTGAAGAAAGATTGAAGGAGGAGTTCAGGTCGGGATCTGAAAACCGGGTCAAGGAAATGCTCATTCTGGCCCAGATAGCCAAGGTCGAGTCTTTGTCGGTGACTGACCAGGAATTGGATCAGGGGTTTGAAGAGATGGGCACAAACCTGGGGCAGGATACCCAGGTATTGCGCCAGTACTACGAGAGCAACCGGCTCCTGGAGTCCTTTAGACAAAGGCTTCTTGAGGAAAAAGCCTTGAAATTTCTAATAGAAGGTGCTAAAGTAAATAAGGTTGAAAAGGCGAAACTGAAGGATGATCAAGGGGAATAAAGAACCTTGGATGTCCCACAAAACAGGTCCATGGGGGACCTGTTGGTGCTTCAGAAGCAGGTTCATTTTAGACAGCCCTTTCATATGCACTGTCACTGTTCATTACTCAAAAAACTTTGAAAGAGATTAGAAAACCATGCTGATACCTATCGTCGTTGAACAATCAAGCCGCGGTGAGCGCGCCTATGACATCTATTCCCGTCTTCTCAAAGATCGAATCATCTTTATGGGGGAGCAGGTCCATGACGATATGGCCAACATCGTTATTGCCCAGATGCTTTTCCTTGAATCGGAAGATCCGGGAAAGGACATCAATGTGTATATCAATTCTCCCGGGGGTTCCGTCACTGCCGGGCTGGCCATATACGATACCATGCAATACATCAAGCCGGACATTACCACCATATGCATGGGACAGGCAGCCAGTATGGGGGCATTGATCCTGGCAGCCGGTACCAAGGGGAAAAGGTATGCGCTGCCCCATGCCAGAATTATGATTCATCAGCCGCTTGGAGGTGCCCAGGGGCAGGCGACGGATATCGATATCCAGGCCAGGGAGATTTTGAAGATAAAGGAACTCATACACAAAATCCTTGCACACCATACGGGCCAGGCGCTTGAGAAAATTGAGCAGGATACCGAGCGGGATTTTTTTCTAGACAGCCAACATGCTCTGGATTATGGAATTATCGACAAAATTATTACAGAGCGGGAGATGCCAGAGGAAGGAAAAGAGGAATAGGAGAGGGTTTTTATGCAGGGAAAAGACGATTCCAATGATGATTTGTTATGCTCCTTTTGTGGGAAAAGCCAGGATGAGGTAAGGAAGCTGATTGCCGGGCCCTCGGTGTATATCTGTGATGAGTGCATTCAACTGTGTAATGAGATTATCGCAGAGGAGACCGGCCAGGAGGGCGAACAGCAGGAGACTGCTGATCTCCCGAAACCATTTGAAATAAAAAATGTTCTGGACGAGTACGTCATCGAGCAGGAAAGGCCTAAAAAGATTCTCTCGGTGGCAGTACACAATCACTACAAACGGATAAACACCAAAATTGATATGGAGGGTGTGGAGATTCAAAAGAGCAATATCCTTTTGATCGGCCCCACAGGATCAGGAAAGACCCTTTTGGCCCAGACACTTGCCAGAATTCTGAATGTGCCCTTTACCATCGCTGATGCCACAACTTTGACCGAAGCCGGGTATGTGGGCGAGGACGTGGAAAATATCATTCTCAACCTGGTCCAAATGGCGGACTATGATGTGGAATCCGCAACCAGGGGAATTGTCTATATTGATGAGATAGACAAGATCGCCCGAAAATCGGACAGCCCCTCCATCACGCGGGATGTATCCGGTGAGGGGGTGCAGCAGGCTCTGCTGAAGATCATAGAAGGGACCATGGCCAGCATCCCGCCCAAAGGGGGAAGAAAGCACCCACAGCAGGATTTTGTGAAAGTCAATACCAATAACATCCTCTTCGTGTGCGGCGGTACCTTTAACGGCCTCGACAAGATCATCAGGAGTCGTATTGCCAGTAAGGTCATGGGTTTCGAGGCAGATCTTCAAAGCAGGCGAGATGATGACCTGGATGAAATCACAGCCATGGTGCAACCGGAGGATTTGATCAGGTTCGGACTCATTCCGGAATTTATCGGACGGATTCCCATCGTTTCAACCCTGAGTCATCTGAGTTTGGATGCCCTGGTCCGTATCCTGACGGAGCCAAAGAACGCACTGGTCAAACAGTACGGCAAGCTCTTCGAGCTTGAGGAGGTGGGACTTAAGTTTACCGATGAGGCCCTTGAGGCCGTGGCGCGGGATGCCATTGTACGCAAATCAGGGGCTCGGGGACTGCGGGCCATCCTGGAGACCGTCATGTTGGATATCATGTATGATATCCCCACTATGGATGGCGTCCGGGAGTGTATCATCGGAGAAGAAGTCATTAAGAAGGGAGATCCCCCTCTCTTCCTTTATGAAAATCAGGCGGGGGTAGGATAATGTTCAACTTAAACAAGAAAGATCCGACAGATATCTTGAGCGGAGCAGCATCGCAATATCCGTTGCTTCCCCTTCGGGATGTGGTCGTTTTTCCCAGTATGGTAGTGCCGCTTTTTGTGGGACGGGAGAAATCCATCAAGGCATTGGAATATGCCATGTCCCGTGAAAAGGAGGTTTTCCTCTCAGCGCAAAAGGATGCCAAGCTCGACAGTCCCTCTGAAAAAGATATTTATCCTGTGGGGACCCTTGGTGTTGTTCTCCAGTTGCTGAGGCTGCCCGACGGCACGGTTAAGGCACTCATTGAGGGCAAACAGAGGGGCAGGATCGAGCAATACCTCGATAACCCGGAGTTCTTCATGGTGCAGGTGGCGAAGCTCCCTGTGGAGTACCAGACCACCCTGGAGACCAAGGCTGTCATGCGGGCCGTTCACGAGGGCTTTGCCGAGTATGCCAAACTCAACGAGAAGATAGGAAAGGACCTCGTCGCAACGGTTTCTTCCATTGATGATCCAGCCAGGTTGGCCGATACCATTGCCGCCCATATGGTTACCAATGTAACGGATAAGCAGATGGTCCTGGAAACCGAGGATGTGAATAAGCGGTTAGAAGAGCTTTTCAGCCAACTCCGCAACGAAATCAATATTCTCAGCCTGGAAACGCGTCTCAAAAAGCGGGTCAAGAAACAGATGGAGAAGACCCAGAAAGACTATTACCTCAATGAGCAGATGCGCGCCATCCAGAAGGAGATGGGAGCCAAGGACGACTTCAAAGCGGAACTGGATGAGCTTGAAAAGCGAATCAAGAGAAAACGGTTGACCAAGGAGGCCAACGGGAAGGTCTGGCAGGAGTACAAGAAGCTCAAGATGATGTCGCCCATGTCTGCTGAGGCCACCGTGGTGCGGAACTATATCGATTGGATTCTGGCCTTGCCCTGGAAGGAGCGCACCAAGGAAAAGATGAACATAGAAGAGGCCGAGGTGATTCTCGAAGAAGATCACTATGGTCTCAAAAAGCCCAAAGAACGCATCCTTGAGTATCTGGCCGTGCAGACCCTCACCAAGAAGATTAGAGGGCCTATTCTCTGCTTTGTGGGCCCCCCGGGTGTTGGCAAGACCTCTTTGGCCAAGTCTGTGGCCCGTTCCACGGGGCGGAATTTCGTGCGCCTTTCCCTGGGTGGCGTGAGGGATGAGGCGGAAATCCGCGGACACCGTAGAACCTATATCGGGGCTCTTCCCGGCAAGATCATCCAGTACCTGAGAAAGGCAAAATCCAACAATCCCGTGTTCTGCCTGGATGAAGTGGATAAGATGAGTACGGACTTCAGAGGGGATCCATCGGCCGCGCTTCTGGAAGTTTTGGATCCGGAGCAGAACTTTGCCTTTAACGACCATTATCTTGATCTGGACTATGATTTGTCTGAGATCCTGTTTATCACCACGGCCAATACGCTTCACAGTATCCCCCTGCCGCTCCAGGACAGAATGGAGATCATTCGGCTGCCGGGGTATACGGAATTGGAGAAACTGAAAATTGCCAAACAATTCCTTGTCCGGAAGCAGGTGGAACAAAACGGTCTGACCTCTGAAAACCTGGTGTTTTCAGACGGCGCCATTTTGTCCATCATCCAGAGTTACACCAGGGAAGCAGGGGTTCGGAATCTGGAGAGAGAGATATCCTCCATTTGCCGCAAAGTGGCCAAGGAGGTTGTGCAAAGAGGGAAGGACGCCCTGATTCAGGTGGGGGCCACCTCTATTCATAAATATCTGGGTGTGAAAAGATTCCGTTTCGGCCGTACCGAAGAGAAAGATCAAATCGGGGTGACCACCGGACTGGCATGGACCGAAGTGGGGGGTGAACTGCTCCAGACCGAGACGGCGATTATGCCGGGGAAGGGGAACCTCGTACTCACCGGCAAACTCGGCGAAGTCATGCAGGAATCCGCTCAGGCCGCCCTCAGTTACGTGAGGTCAAGGGCAAAACAACTCCAACTCCCTGAAAAATTCTATGAGAATGTGGATATCCATATCCATGTTCCCGAGGGGGCTATTCCCAAGGACGGTCCCTCTGCGGGCATTGCCCTGGCAACCTCCATTGTGTCGGCTCTGACCAGGAGACCGGTAAACCGGGATGTTGCCATGACCGGTGAGATCACTCTCAGGGGGAGGGTGCTTCCCATAGGCGGGCTCAAGGAAAAAATACTGGCCGCACACAGGGGAGAGGTGGAAAAGGTTCTTATTCCCATGGAAAACAAGAAGGATATCGAAGAGATACCAAAGAAGGTCCTCAGGAAGGTGGAACTGGTGCCGGTGGATCACATGGATGCCGTGCTACGGGAGGCCCTGGTATTGAAAGAGGGCGAAGAACTCTTTGCCTCCCAGGAAGAATGCGACACATTTTGCCTGGACGCCACTGAGGAAGAAAAGCCGTGCGGGATTCTTAATGCCTCTTTTCCCGGTTCATTTGGAACAAATTGTCTTGACAAAATGAAGTGCCTGGGGATAATGGGGCTTCTCGTCAGGCGGGTAGCTCAGCGGGAGAGCATCGGCCTTACAAGCCGGGGGTCACGGGTTCAAACCCCGTTCCGCCTACCACCTGGTCAGTTAAATGGATAAATCGTTATTAGTTGAATGGTTTATCTTCAGCAGGGAAGACCAGTTAACGAATAACGAATAACTAAACACCGGGGGCGTAGTTCAGCTTGGTTAGAACGTCCCGCCCGTAAGGCGGGAAGGTCGCGAGTCAATGGCTGTGCCATTGAACCTCGCATTGAATGAGCAAGGAAACACCGGGGGCGTAGTTCAGCTGGTTAGAACGTCCCGCCCGTAAGGCGGGAAGATCGCGAGTCAATGGCTGTGCCATAGAACCTCGCATTGAATGAGCAAGGAACCACCGGGGGCGTAGTTCAGCTGGTTAGAACGCCGGCCTGTCACGCCGGAGGTCGCGAGTTCGATCCTCGTCGCTCCCGCCATTACTAAAAAGGCTTGTCATCACATTAGAGGTGACAGGCCTTTTTTATTGACAGGCCGGCGTTCTAACCCTAAGTAATTCAACATGGTCTATTTTGTCTATGGTGATAAAAAATGAAAAGCACCAAAAGGATAGCGGTAGAAAAGGAGGTCCTGTTTCAGTCTATTTTGGCGGGTGTCAATTTTTGGAGGTTTTCATTAGAACAAGATGTGATATCGACAAAATCTATTGACAAATCAGCAAGATAACAATACCGTTATTGTTTAAAATAGAAATAGATATGGATCGATGGACGACTCATGAACAGAGATCATGTCATTGAAGAGTTAAAACGTTTTAAAGAAAAAAATGAGGGGAGATACAGTATCCTTAAAATCGGTCTTTTCGGGTCCGGCGCTCGAGGTACTGCGGGGCCGGACAGTGATCTCGATATGGTGGTGTTGCTCGAAAAACAGGATCTCTTTCATTTAATCGGCATAAAGCAGGATTTGGAGAAGCAGTTCAATACTCCCGTGGATATCGTTAGCTATAGGGAAAAAATGAACACGTTTCTTAAACGCAGGATCGATGCTGAGGCTGTATATGTCTGATTTTGATAAGGCTCTTGTTCTGGAAGTTCTATCTCAAATCCAAAAATCGGCCCGCACAATTCTAAAGCGTTTTGAACCGATTCAGTCAGCGGAGGATTTTACCGTAAGTGAGGCAGGTCTCGAAAAGTTGGATGCCATCTGCATGCAGTTGATTGCTATTGGAGAGAGTCTGAAAAATCTTGACAAGATTACCAATCAATCATTGTTACCTCAATATCCTCAAATCGATTGGAAAAGGGCCAAAGGTTTAAGAGATATTATCAGCCATCACTATTTTGATCTGAACGCAGAGGCGATATATGAGGTTTGTGAAAGCCAAATTGAAACACTTGCCCAGACCATTGAACAGATCATCAAAGACCTTTCTTAATATCCTGCCTGATAACATGATGTTACATTAAGCTCATTTCTCAAAGCACTCTCATTGCCTATTTACTCTTTACGATTTTGTTTTCTGCTTGGCCCTCGATGGCGATGCTCAACCGTCAGAGATTTCATCGAGTTATTCATCGAAAAACGCTATAATTCAACGGGCTGTTGCTCAAAAGGATTCTGAAACTTTAAGTTTTAAAATTTTGGCCACGCGGTTTTTAAGCCAATTGGATAACAAAATCACACCGGACATGATAAAGGACCGTTGAGC
>JAFDIX010000240.1 GCA_019307805.1 Deltaproteobacteria bacterium
ATGACAAGATTCCCGCCCGCGTCAAACTCCTTCTCCATTCCTTTCGGTTTTTTCGGGGTGATGTCCATGATCTTCTCACCCTCGATCAGAATATGCACCGGGTCGGCGAAATCGTCTATTCGTGCATTTGCAATGAGTTTTTTCGTCACCTGCTTTCTCACTTCCCCTATATGCGGCCGATAAAGTGGGTGCCCACTCTGCCCTCGATAGCACGGGGAAGGCTCTCCGGATCAGTGATTAGAGCCCGCTGCCCGCCAGCCTTCAAGAAACGAATAACCGCATCAACTTTTGGGCCCATACTACCTGGAGGAAAGTGCCCTTTCTCCCGCAAGGCCTCTATCTCCTCCAAGGTAACAGCTCCCAACGGTTCCTGGTCAGTCCTTCCAAAATTGACATAAACCCTGGGAACCGCTGTCAAAATGATCAGTAAGGAAGCGCCGATGTCTGTCGCCAGAACACTTGAAGTTAGGTCCTTATCGATGACGGCCTCAATGCCAATGTAGCGTCCATCTTTTCCGCGCTTGATGGGAATCCCTCCTCCTCCGGCAGCGATCACAATATGACCGGTGCGGGCTGCGTCCTTGATCATCAACCGCTGTACCACTTTTTCCGGAACAGGCGACGGCACAAGGCGCCTCCAGCCCCTGCCCGAGTCCTCAGTCATCTCCCAACCCAGCTCTTTCCGGCGTTGTTCAGCCTCTTCCTTGCTGAGGAACGGCCCGATGGGCTTAGTGGGATTGGAGAATGCCGGATCATTTTCATCCACCAACACCTGTGTCACCATGGTGACCACATAGCGCCGAATGTTCCGTTTTCGCATTTGGTTAAGCAGGCTCTGCTGAAGGATGTAACCCAGGCTGCCCTCGGTCTCGGCCACAAGGACATCCATCGGCAGTGGTGGAACTTCCTCCTGACTGAGCTCATTCTGGACCAGGAGATCTCCGACCTGGGGTCCGTTCCCGTGAGTGATGACAAGGTTGTACTCCTTCTCGACCAGGATCATCAACAGTTCCGCAATATGGTCGGAGTTGATTACATGCTCCTCAATGGTCCCGCGCTCTCCCTCTTGAATAAATGCATGCCCCCCCATGGCAATAAGGGCAAGAGGGCGGTCGTTTTCCTTTTGCATCATGGTTCTCCCTCTTCCTCTCTCTTTTTGATAAGCCGGTGAAGGGTTTCCGGATTTGCAGGCAGGTCGGTCACCCGCACGTCAAGGGCGTCTGCGATGGCATTCAATATGGCCGGGGCCGTGGGAATAAGGGCCGGCTCGCCCACCCCTTTAGCGCCGTAAGGGCCTTCCGGAGCGGCCTCTTCGATGATGTGGGTCTCTATGGAGGGTATATCCAGGCTCGTAGGGAGCATGTATTCCCCCAGGGAACGGGTCTTGACATGTCCTCCTTCCTCTTTAATCTCTTCTGTAAGGGCATAGCCCAGGCCCATGGCCACGCCGCCCTCTACCTGGGCTTCCACGTTGGTGGGGTTGATGGCCTTTCCCACATCATGGGCCGCTATGATCCGCAATACCTGCACCTTCCCAGTCTCGGTATCCACTTCCACTTCCACCATGTGGGTGGCATAGGCGTAGGTTGAGAATGCTTCTCCCTGGCCGGTTTCAGGGTCCACATCCTGGGTCGTGTTGTTATGCCAGGCCGTCTCCACGATCTGCATCCCCCGGGCGTGACACTCCCGGGCCAGTTCTTGAAAGGAGATGGATTTTCCGGGCTGTTCGCTCCGGATTTCACTGTCCACAAATACCAGTTCCCCTTCCCCCAGGATATCACGGGCCAGGTCGGCCATGGTTTCTTTGATGGCCCTGGCCGCTTTCAAAATGGCATTCCCCATTACATAGGTGACCCGGCTGGCGGAACTGGGACCGGCATTGGGGGCATATAGGGTATCGGCACTGATCAACTGAACGGTATCATAGGAAATGCCCAACTCCTCGGCCACAATCTGGCAGGCAACGGTGTCCGAGCCTTGACCAAAATCCACCTCACCGGATCGGACTATGACAGAGCCGTCCTCGCAGATTTCCAGGGTCGCGGATGCGATATCCTGACGGGAGAAACCGTACCCGATTCCGTATATCATGGCGCCCACCCCAATGCCGCGCTTCTTCATTCCCGGGCCCTCCAGAAATCTTGAAACGTCGAATCTTTCAGGGCTGCCTCTTTGACCTTTTTAAGTGTGGGCTTAATCCCCACGCTTTCCTTCAATACCTGCCCGGTCGCCGTTGAAAGCCCGATGTCCAGGGCGTTCATCAGCCTGAAATCAAGAGGGTTGAGACCCAGTCTCCTGGCCAGTTCATCCATTTGGGCCTCATGGGCGATGGCGGCCTGGGTGACACCGAAGCCCCGCATGGCACTGCCCATCACGTTGTTCGTATACACACAGTAGGAATCCACCTGAACATTGGGGATGTAATAGGGGCCGGCCAGGAACAGACCGCACCGTCGGACCACAAAGGCGCCGAGACCGGCACAGGCTCCCGTATCCCCATACACCTTTCCCTCCATGGCCGTGAGCTTTCCATCTCTGTCTGCCCCCCACCGGGTCCACATCTCAATGGCGTGGCGTTTTGACTGGGAAAAAAAAGACTCTTCCCGGTCCAGCACCAGACGAACGGGCCGCCTGGTGGCCTGCACCAGGAGGCCGATGTGAATCTCCACGGTCACATCATCCTTGCCGCCAAAGGCGCCCCCGGTGGTGGCACGGACTACACGGATACGATTTTCACTCACGCCCAGGACTTTTGCCACCTGGCGGCGGTCCCTGTAGGGGCACTGGTTGGCGGACCAGATCTCCAGGTTGCCGCTTTCGTCCAGCCTTCCGACCCCGGACTCGGTTTCCATATAGGCGTGGTCCACCACCTGGGTTCGATAGGTGTTCTCCACAACAGCCTCAGCATCCCGAAAGCCCTCCACAACATTCCCCTTGCGGATTTTGCTGTGAAGAAGGAGATTTCCTTCTTCGTGGATCTTGGGGGCCCCCTCGGCAAGGGCTTCATGGGGGTCTGTGAGGACCGGGAGTTCATGATAGGTCACACGAATGGCCTTTATCGCCTCCCGGGCTATCTCATCACTCTCTGCCGCGAGGACGGCCACAGGGTCGCCGATGTATCGGACCTTTTCTTCAGCCAGGGCGTACTGGTCCTGATAGTAAAGGCCGAAGCGATTGGTACCCGGGATATCTTCGGCAGTGAGCACACAGGCGACACCCTCCATGGCTTCAGCCCTGGAGGTGTCCAACCTTTTAATGAGGGCATGGGGAGTGGCGGCACGGAAGACCCGGCCAAAGAGCATGTTGGGAAAGGAGATATCCTCTGAATAAACGGCCCTTCCAAGGACCTTGTCCAATGCGTCCACCTTGGGGACCGAATGTCCAACACACGTGAACTCCTCTTTCCCCACGCGGTGATCTCCCTTTTTCTATTCTGGTTTAGTAGGATATTGTTTTTGAGATCATTCTCAATGAGAACGTGATCTCTATATTTTCAAAATTTAATTCATACCTTCAAAAAAGGATAGGAGTCAATGATATTTATCTTTTGAATTCGACCGCACAGGAGGCCTAAAATAAGTCCAGCCGATAATTTCCTTTAGTCATTTAGTGAAACTTATCAACTTGTTTCACTGCCTTCATTTTTTTTCAAAAAGTTCTCATATTTGGATTTGACAAGCAGGCCCTATTCTCCTATATTCCATCAGGTCAAAAACGGGTGTTTATCAAACATTTCTTAGTCATTTTTACAGTGAGAGGAGGAAGTCCGAAATGAAAAATGGGATAATCGGAACTATTTGTCTAGTGGTGGGCGCTGCAATGCTGCTGGTGCCCAGTGTGACCTATTCGGCGGACACCGTTAAGATTGGTGTCAGCACGCCCCTGACCGGTCCAGTGGCCGCATCCGGCCATTATATCGCCTATGGCGCCAGGATAGCTGAGACCTTCCTGAATGAGAAGGGCGGGATCATGGGCAAGAAGGTGCAGGTCATCATCGAGGACAACAAGAGCAATCCCAAGGAAGCAGTGTCCACTGCAGAGAAGCTGATTGTGCGTGACAAAGTCCCGGTCATGATGGGGGCCTGGAGCTCCACCTATACTCTGGCTGTCATGCCGAAGTTGATGGAGTATGGCGTGCCCATGGTGGTGGAGACCTCTTCCTCAGGAAAGATTACGACCTCCGGCAACCCCTGGATCTTCCGGATCAGCCCGACCTCCGAAATGGAAGCCGTGTCCTTCGGGACAAAGGTCGATCAGTTCGGGATTAAGAAGGCGGATTTCCTGGTGGTCAACAACGACTGGGGTCGCGGCGCCGCCAAGGAATTCAGCAAAATGCTCAAGAGCAAGGGAATCAAGGTCGGGGTCATGGAGACCATGGACGCCGGCGCCCAGGACATGAGTGCACAACTGGCGAAGATCAAGGCATCGGGCGGCGACACCCTGTTTGTGACCACAAGCGTGGAGCAGCTCACCCTTCTGCTCAAGCAGGCCAAGGAACAGAGACTCACCAGCCGGATCATTACCACCGGTGGTTCTTCATCGCCCGACCAGCTCATCGAACAGGCCGGGGCCGCTGCTGACGGCAGCTATCACCTGTTGTTCTTCGCACCCTGGTTTCCCGAATCCGCGCCCAACCCCGAGGTGGCTAAGCGGTTCGTCGCCGAGTGGAAGAAGCGGGGGCACAAGTTTGCGGGTCTGACCGAGGGGTTCCGCGGCTACGACGGCATCATGGTCATCGCGGCAGGCATCGAGGCCGCCAAGAGCACCAAATCCGATGATATCCGTAAGGCACTGTGGGGCGTGAAGGTTCATGGTGTCAATGGGGATATTGCCTTTATAAAGCAGGGTCCCAAAGGCAAGGAGAGTGCGCAAAACGTACCCAACGTCTATATCGTGACCATTAAGAATGGGAAGGTTGCGCTTCCCTAGCGCCCTGCCCGTAACCACGCAACTGATAATTTAAACAAATGTCCCTCTTGCCGGCAGCCGCGCGGGGCGAGGCTTGCTCTCTTGCGCGCGGCATGCCGGCAGTCGGAGGATTTTTTTGGACCAGCTTCTGCAGCACCTTCTCAACGCCCTCATTCTCGGTGGGACCTATGCGCTCCTGGGAATCGGTCTCACCATGATCTTCGGCATCATGAACGTGGTGAACTTTACCCACGGCGAGCTCTACTCGTTCGGCGCCTATATGCTATTCTTTTTTGTGATGTCCCTTCACGTGAATTTTTTCCTGGCGCTGGTGGTGGCGGTGCTGCTGGGCGTCCTTCTGGGTGGTATCATCGAGTTGATTCTGCTGCGGCCGCTCCGGGGCGCCAATATCGATACCACCATGCTCGTCATGATCGGGGCGTGGATTGCCATGCAGAATACCGAGCAGCTGGTCTGGAGCGGAATCTCCAAGTCCATCAACCATCCCTTTCCGGCCGACCCTCTGGTCCTGGGCCCCGTCTCGGTCTCAGGGTTGCGCG
>JAFDIX010000241.1 GCA_019307805.1 Deltaproteobacteria bacterium
GATCTTCAAGCAGCATGGTGATTACGGCATCAGCCCCTGCGGCAGCCTCTTTTGGATTGGATGCCACGCCGGCCCCGGCCTCGGCAAGCGGCTCTGTTTTTTGGGGTGATCGATTGTGGACCGTCAATTCATACCCCGCCTTCAAGAGGTTTAAAGACATGGGTTTGCCCATGAGCCCAAGCCCAATAAAACCAATCTTCTTAATCATGCTTTGTCTCCTTTAGGAGCTCAGGTCCCACTCGATCCCGTCATCTTCGGGAAGAATCGCAATGGCGCGTATGGGGGATCCCGTTCCTTTTCGAATCCTCAAAGGAAGTGCAATGAACGTACGTCACCTCGCGCTCACGGCATACCATGTGGCAGGGATAGGTCTTGTCCAGAAACATATCCGGGCTTGTGTTATCCACACCAAAATTCACAACTCCCTTGTCAATGATGTATTCGGTGGCCTCCCGAGTCAGGCCGGGCTGGTGCGTCGAATACTCCGGCTTTCCGTAGTATTTGTCAAAATGGCCGGTGTAAAAAAGAAGAGTGTCGCCGGGCCGAATATCCAGGTTCCACCGCTCAAGCTCCGACTCGATCTTATCCGGACCAAACTGCGTCTGGACCCCCACATCACTCATATCGAGGCAGATGGCCGAGGTCACACAGTGCTGCAGGGGGATCTCATCTACCGAAGGCGCATTGGGGTCCTCGGACAGATGACTGATCGAATCGATGTGTGTAGGCCCATGGTCGCACATCATGATACCGCTCGCATGATAGGAAAAACCTGTACCGATCATCTGTTTTGATTCCTCGTGGGACATGTGCTCCCAGATGACCGTCTTAGCGTGCCCCGGATATACCGGCATCCCCGTATAAATTTCCTGGCTCAAATCAATCATCGTTCCCTTGATCTTCATGGCATCTCTCTCCTTATGCTTTTATATAAAACCTACTTCTTCGCCTCTGGTCCGTATTCGATGCTCTTTTTCCAGTTCATCAACTCCCGGTTGTCAGGGTAGTTGTAGCGGCCTATGCCCTTGTCATCGGGATGGATATATCTGGCCCCGGGCAAGAGGGTGACCACATCCATGGATGGATGCCTCGCCTCTTTATTCTTTTTGGCCACAATATCTTCCAGGTATGAGGGCTCCTCATAGCAGTTTGCCCAGTTATCATGGTGCATGGGCAAAATGACATCCGTGTTGAGGGCCTCGGCAACGCGCCAGAGATCCCAGGGGGACATCTTATCCGTATATCCCGGCGCGTTGTTCCCCATGGCCATGGATACCGCGGATACATCATAGTTCTCGCCAACCATTCGGTACCCATTGTGGTAGAGGCTGTCTCCCAACATGGCAATTCCGCCTCCCTCGGTGTTGAAAATATAGCTCACTGCGACTTCCTCGTAAGGCGCGGGCGGATCAAAGCCGGTTTTGCTGGCAATGATATCATAATTGGGGGCGAAATCGATCTTCATGTCTTCAATCTGAACACTCTTCCCGACCTCCGCCACAATGAGGCGGTCATCCGGAACACCCATGTTGGCTTTCATGCGGCGTGCAGCCTCGGGGGGGGCAATGAATTTACAATTGGTTGTTTGCAGGGCCGCACTGATACTGTAGAAATCCATGTGGTCCTGGTGGTGATGTGTGATGCACGCAGCATCGAGTCTCTTGAACTTCCAGGGATCGATAACCATGGGGTGTGTGCGCATCCACCACAGCTTTTCCGCGCCACTTGTTCTGCAGACGCCGCAATAGGAGTAATCGGTAAAGAGACTGGGACCTGAGTAGAGGTCTATGCTGATAACGGCCCCGGCCTGAGATTTAAAAGCACAGGACATGGCCCCAAAATACCACATGGCACCGGTCCCCGGTTGGACATCAAACTGGTCGATCTCATAATTGAGATAGCTTCCCCATTCCGGAAACACCTCCTTCAGCCAGATATCCCGGCTCATCTCTCTGGGCAACCCAACGGTGCCTCCGTCCATCACACCTTTCTCATCATATTTAACGATGCTGTCATCACTCATAACACCCCTCCTTTTCTTGTTGTTCAGACCGACAGGGACCTGAACGATGCTTTGGTTTTATTAAAATTCATGCTTTCAATGCGTGAATAAACGCCCGGCTCTCTTTGGCGTCTTCCAGGGGCTGATCCGTTGGAACATTTTCCAGCAGAAATTCCCCGGTATATCCTATTGCCTCGAGCCGGTCCATCAGGGCGGAGAAATCCACAAAACCCTGCCCCGCGAGACTGGATGAAAAGCCCTGCGCATCAATCTGCTTCAGGTGGATAGAGGTCAGGTGGCTTAGCTCGACCTTGGCCCAAAAATCCTCCAGCTCACCGGGATCCGGCCCGCCCTTTATGTAAAGATTGGCCTCGTCATAGGCGAACGAAAACCCTCCCCGGACAGCAAGATCGAGGGTCAGGGGGGCAGACTGATGGGCGTGTTCAAGGGCATAGGTCATAGGGTAGTCAGGCAGCAGGGCACGGTATCGTTTCAGATTCGAAACAGCGGCCTCCGGATCGAATCCCTCGAGCGGCTCAATATCAACAAGCCGGAGCCTTGCCATTCCAGCCGTACTCAGGAGATAGGCCAGTTTTATAGCCTTCCTGATGCGATCATTGTCCTCATCGATATTCTCCGGCTCATTCAGCCACCGGTGGGCAGCGGCGTAGCTTATGACAAGCCCTTCTGTGATTTCGACGAAATCGGCCATATGTTTGAATAGGGCCTGGTCTTCCTTTTTTGCGAGCTGCTCCCACCCCTGTTTCTGCCGAATACCATCACAGATCTCTTTCCATGACTCGTCGCTGTAACGGAGCATGGCCTCTTCAATGGTGTCCAGGTAACGGCCGAATTCAGTCGCACGCAGGTATTCTGCATCGCGCACTTCCTGGTATGTGAAGCCCTGTTCCGCAAACTGCACTATGAGGTCTTCGAATCGCACGCCTTTTTCAAGTGCTTTTGCCCAACAATTTGAGATGACACCGAATTTTTCAAGCATGGAAAATGACTCCTCTCGCTAAGATAGATCACAGGGCGTGACCGCCGTCTTTGCCGCTGGAAAGGACATCCGGAATGTTTTGAGGCTGAACAAAAATATGCTGCGCAGAATGATCAGGTCCATTTGATTTGATACAAAATAGCGACTTTGTCAAGCCCCATGTTCCCCTTGACCGAAGTTCCCCCTCATCACCGGAGCAATAGCCGTCAACCTGCGTCATCTAAGATCTCAGATATAGAAGTATTTGCCGAATGTCAACCTCCAAATCGTGTCCTATTTCACGGATTTCAGATAAATGATATAGCAATTAACGTATGGCAATTATTATACTTTTTTAGTAGTTTTTGCTGATTATCAATCCGATGGATTTTGAGTTGACAAGGGAGGAGCCATAATATATCTAAGATCTAAGATGATCCACTCTTCTTCTACCTTAAGCAGCGTTGATCCCTCCCCCTCGATGCTGGAAATCGCATTTCAGGCCATTAAACAGGCCATTATGCGTAAAGAGTTCCTGCCGGGAAGCATATACAGTGAACAAGCCGTTGCCAAAGAGATGGGCATGTCCAAGACGCCCGTTCACCAGGCGCTCCTTGATTTGGAAAACAAGGGTTTTCTCACCATCCTGCCCCGCAAGGGATTCAAAGTAAATAACCTTTCTGCCAGGAACATCAGGGACATGTTCGAACTGCGGCGGGCCCTTGAGCGTGTCGTTGTTTTAAAGGTAACGCCCAAGTTAACGGCTGTTATAATGAGAGACCTTGAAAAAATTATCAAAGACATTGCGCAGACACGGGACCCGGTTGATTTCCAAAAACACGACCGCGCCTTTCACCGTTACCTTGCATCCTTGAGTGAGAACACTTACATCATCAATGCGCTCAATACCGTGTGGGATTTGAGCGACTGGGTGGGTGCCAGAATTCTTTCAGGTTGGGCGGGTTACAGAGAAGTGGCAGATGAACATTCGGCTGTTTACGAATTTCTTGCTGTGGGTGCTGCAGAGAAGGCAGCTGCCGCAATGGAAAGGCATCTGACCGGCACCGAGTCCCGGTTTCTTGAGGGACTTGCGGCCAATGAAGAGGACCACGATTGAGGAGTTGCACCATGACGAAAAAAGATATATCGACCATTCGTCTGAGTACTGAAGACAATGTGATTGTCGCCTTGAGGGATCTTGAGCCTGGTGATCAGATCGAGGCAGAGAAAATCTCTACCCGCGACAAGGTCCCATCGGGCCATAAAGTAGCCACCGATGGGATCAAAAAAGGGGAGTATATCTATAAATATGGTCAGATCATAGGTATCGCGACCATGGATATTCAACCTGGTGAACACGTCCACACCCAAAACCTGGATATGTCGGATTTCAACCGAGACTATGCAGCGGGGCTGGACGCCAAGCCCACGGACTTTGTTCCGGAACCGGAGCAAGCCCGGTTTGACGGAATCCTCCGTGAAGACGGCAGGGTGGCAACCCGTAACTACATTGGTATCCTGCCGAGTGTTTCCTGCTCTGCCTCCCTGTGCCGTTATATCGCCGACGCCTTTACACAGGAAATTCTCGCAGACTATCCCAATGTGGATGGGGTCGTCGGCCTCACCCAGACCTCCGGATGCGGTTGTGCCGGCTATGGAGAAGGTTTCGAGATTTTACAACGCAGCCTGGCCGGTTATGCAAGGCACCCGAACTTTTGGGGAATAGTGTTCGTAGGTTTGGGTTGCGAGGTCAACCAGCTGGATCTGATGTTCGCCAACACGGGGCTCGAAACCCATTCCAGGCTGCATGCTTTCACTATTCAGGAGACCGGGGGCACACAAGCGTCCATCAAAAAAGGTGTTGACAGGATTAAAGAGATGCTTCCCGAGGCCAACCGGGTCAAACGACAACCGGTTTCGGCAGCCAATCTGGTGCTCGGGATGGAGTGCGGAGGTTCCGATGCCTATTCCGGGATTACCGCCAATCCGGCCATGGGCGCCGCAGCCGACCTCCTGGTCCGCAACGGTGGAACCGCGATCCTGAGTGAGACAACAGAGATTTACGGTGCCGAACATCTGCTCACCCGACGTGCAAAGGATACTGAAACCGCCAACAAGTTGATCGACCTGATCCACTGGTGGGAAGATTATACAAAGAAACACGGTGCCATGATTAACAACAATCCCACCCCAGGCAACAAAGCCGGCGGCTTGACGACCATTCTGGAAAAGTCCCTGGGTGCAGTATCCAAAGGGGGTTCCACCAGCCTTATGGAGGTGTGCCGGTATGCAGAAACCGTACAAAGCAAGGGCCTTGTGTTTATGGATACCCCGGGATATGACCTTGCCTCCATCACGGGCATGATTGCCGGCGGTGCCAACATTATCTGCTTCACCACGGGGTGCGGCACTGTGCTTGGTTTCAAGCCCACCCCCGTGATCAAAATTGCCTCAAATACGGCCATGTACGAGCGACTGTCCGGAGATATGGATATCAACTGCGGTGTCATCGCCGATGGAGAATCCTCACTGGAAGAAACCGGTGAGATGATTTTCGAAAAGATTCTGGAAACAGCCTCCGGAAAGCCGACCAAGAGTGAAATCGTCGGTTACGGTGACAATGAGTTCATCCCCTGGCACATAGGGGCGGTGGTACAAAACTATCATTACTTCAAATTAAGGGAGGGATAAAAAATGCCAGATTCAGGTCCTGCAAAATTCAAGGTCACAAACATTCCCTATGTGGGTATCGTTTGCAAAGACGTAC
>JAFDIX010000242.1 GCA_019307805.1 Deltaproteobacteria bacterium
ATTTTAACCAGGCGGTTTCCGCGCTGGGCCTGGATGACATCAAAGATACCTACGCCACCGCCATGAAAATAATTGCTGACCTGGGTAGAGATTGGCCCTCCTTTTTAGCTTCAAAACACAGAGCCGATGTGGATGAAATTGTTGGAAATAAAAAAATCGGGTTGATGATAGCAAGGGCCAAAGAGCTCCCCGGTGAACCGGGAATACGCTATCTCATCTCCGAGTCGTTTGAGCCTCAAGCCGTAATGGAGGCTTTAGGTATATCAGAAGAAGAATACAAAAGCGTAAAATCCAAAGTGGACGCAGAACTAGTCGAAAAAGCAAGAGTTCAGGGGTTATTTGATGCTGTGAAAGACGCTTCGGAAGAAGATAAGATTAAACATCTCCTCAAAAACAACGCAGCAGACGAACTCATCACAGAAATTGGCGGCATCGAGCAATCCGCAATTGATGCAATGAAAAAGGCCATGGAAGAAGAGCTGGCGGAAAAGAAGAGAAAAGAAGAAGAACTGGCCGCCAAAAAAGCGGTTGAAGCGGCAGGTCCTGCCCTGGAAGATATAGATTCGGACGGTATGCTCGAATACATCGAAGGAATCCGGGAAATCCTGGAATTTTCTGATTTGGAAAAGGATATCCGAACAATGTGCGAACAGAGTTCTATTCCCGAGGCCCTGGTAGACATCGCGATTTCTGATCCGGACAAACTGGATGAACTGGAGAAGGAAGCCGGGGGATAATCGGCAGCCTTTCCACATTTGTGTTCTTACCCAAGCAAAAGTAACGCGGAGACAGGCAAAAGTAATGCGATCCAGGCTGAATTCTTAAGAAGAAGGGTTGCTTTTCGGATGTCTGCCGGCCCCGGATCATTGTTTCCATCGCCCAGCCAGGGTTTGTTTTTTAATCCTTCATAATATGTGATGGGTCCACACAGGCGGATGCCTAAGGCCCCGGCAAAGAAACTTTCCGCATGTGCGGCATTGGGTGAATCGTGTTTCAATCTGTCTCTCAGTGCCACCCGCAGCCCATCCAACGGATGAAGGCCGGTAATCCATGCACCGAAAAAGAGGATGATGAGGGATAAACGTGCGGGGATAAAATTCATCACATCATCCAGCTTTGCGCCTGCCCAACCGAAGTCCACAAACCGGGGATTTATGTACCCCACCATAGAGTCCAGGGTACTTCCTACTTTGAAAGCGAGCATAAAGCTCAAAGCCGTTATCACCGAAGATAACCCAAGCATAAATCCAAGGATGCCCCCCAATAGATACCAAAAGAGGGGCGAGAGAAACCCGTCCACAAAATTCTCAGCCATGCTCTCCACAGCGGCTCTGCTAACCCCTTTATCATCCAGAGACCGAACGTCGCGGCTTACTATTAGTGCTATCCTCTTTCGTGCTTCAGGCAGGTCTCCTGTTTCCAGGGCATGAATCGCCGGCTTGATGTGGGTGACGAGATCCTTCAGGGCAAGACATGAATAGCAAACGAAAAGGTCAAAAAGCACGCCGAGCGGCCTATACAGAAGATGAAGAAACAGGCTTGTCGTCAGGTAGCAGAACAGGGTACCCATTTGCGTCATCAACACCAGAAGGAAGCCGCCCAGCTTGCCGTTCAAACCCAGATGTCGCAGGCCCTTCTCGGCAAAGGTGATGCATTGGCCAACGATTCTAATAGGATGGTATCTGTATCTTGGATCCCCAAAGAAGAGATCAAGCAGAAAACCGAAAAAAATGACACCTGCCAGCTCAACCATGCCCGATCATAGGCTCCCAATAAAATTACCCTTAGAAAGAAGAAAGTAACGAAAGCAATTGGTCGTTTTCCCATGGCGCCCTGAGACCCACACGAAAGAAGCCTTCTTCGAGGCCGGGAAAGTTTCGACAGTCCCGAACATATGCACCCCCTAAGAGGAGGTGGCGGATCAGATCATCCAGGCTCCCGGTTTTGTGCCACTGACAGAGGAGAAAATTCACAGGTGATGGGAATGGAGTGATTCCATTCAACGCTTCAACCTCCTGAAAGATTTTCTTGTATTCCTTTGCGACCAGAGAACGGGTCTCATGCTCATAATCGGCACACTCAATGAGCAGCGGCGCAATTTTCTCCGCCATTCCGTTGACGGTCCATGGCTCTTTTGCCTGTCTCAGGCGTGAAATGGCCTCCGCGGATCCCACAACGCCCCCCAGTCTGAGGCCTGCGAGGGCATAGAACTTTGTAAGCGAGTGGATAATAAGGATGTTGGGCTTTGGCTCTTCACAAAGAAGGCTACTCTCTTCCCACTTATCACTAAACTGAATAAAGGCCTCATCGATGATGAACATTTTATCAGGAAAAGCGCCTGCTAACTCCAGGAGTATTTCCTTCGGCAACAGTGTGCCGGTGGGATTGTTGGGCCTTCCAAGCCAGAGTGCGTCTGAAACCTTAAGCGCACCAATCAGTTCGTCCACGTTAGGCAAGGAGAATTTGTTCTCGGGCAGAAGAGGGAATCTGGTCACCTTTGTTCCGGCCAGTATGGAGGCCCGCTCATAATCATGGTATGAAGGGGTAACAACCAAAACGCGTCCGAAACGGAACACCCTTGGCACAAGATAGATCATCTCTGTGGAACCATTCCCGGCCAGCAAGTTTCGGGAGGGTATACCGAATTTAACATCGTAGTATTGAGCCACTCCATCCCCATGAATACCCGGATAGTTCTCAATGGCCAAATAGAGCTCCGGCCATTTCTGTCTAATGATCGCCGGTGAGCCCAAGGCATTAAGGTTAACGCTAAAGTCAAGTACGCGCCTGACCGGCAGGTTTAACCGTGCCAGATCAAGTTCAGGGGTACCACCATGTCTATGTTGGGAATTCATTACCTTTTAAGATATCCCCTCGGAGTAATCATCTTTTCCCCGAAGACCTCTGTCTTCGAATTACCAAATATAAGGATCGAGAGCATGTCCACTTTGGATTCGTCCAGCTTAGAAAGGGTGGTGATGTGAACAGACTGGCCCTCTCGTGCTGCATTTCTCACAATTCCTACAGGCGTATCCTCGTTGCGGTATTTCATGACCAGGTTTCGCATCCGCCCCAGTTGCCAGTGCCTCTTTTCAGACCTGGGATTGTATATGACCAGGACAAAATCGGCCCTGACTGCGGCCTCCACCCTGGCCTCAATGACCTCCCACGGGATCATAAGGTCGCTCAGGCTAATGACGGCAAAATCATGCATAAGGGGAGCCCCCAGGAGCGCGGCCGCCGCTGACAGGGCCGGGATGCCCGGGATAACTTCCACTTCCAATTTATCCATAAGGTCCTGCTCGGCCAGGAGTTCCATCACAAGTCCGGCCATCCCATATATGCCGACATCACCACTTGACACTACGGCCGTCTCCTTTCCATCAAAGGCCTTCTCAATGGCCATCCGGCAACGGCGAATCTCACCCCTCATGCCGGTCGAAATTGTCTCCCTTCCTTCAAGAAGCTCGGGGTCGATAAGATCCATATATGTCTTGTAACCCACTATGACCTCTGCTTTCTCAAGGGCCAACCTCGCCTTTGGGGCTAAGTACCCGGTATCTCCCGGGCCAAGGCTGATTATGGTCAACTTTCCAGGGTCACGGCCAGGGTAGCATTCAGGCTTTTGGTCTTGGGAACTAGCAGCCTGCCTCCCCCGGTTTTCAGAAGGGCCGTTGCTTCGCATACGCTTGATACTCCCATATGTTTTTTGACCACACCGGAGGGGTGTGGAACTTCAATGGATTCCAGTTCGGATTTTCCGGCAAATATCAGGGGCACGTCCAACTCTCTTGCCGCTTTTAGAAGACCGTGTTCATTTTTCTTCGCCTCTATGGTCGTGATACACTTCAGGCTTCTGATGGAAATCATGTTTTTTTTAAAAGTGTCTTTAATCAAATCCACGATCTCCTGGCGCCTGGTTCCCAGGTTACAACCAATTCCGGCAACAAGGCACTTAGGATGAAGGATTAACTTGCTTGTTTCCGAACCGGGGTCTTTGCTATTCCATGTTACCCATACACCGGCATGCCGGCTGATCCATTGATCCCTGTTATCTATCCGCTCTACTACAAATCCTGCCCGTTTTTGATTCTTGAGGCCAAGTCGATCTTCGGGATCAAATACCTGTACCGGTTCCCCGGCAAGCAGTGCCATGTTAACTGATTTCACTGCCTCCAGATTGGCAATGCTCAGGTTCCTCTCCTTGGCCAAAACATCAATAGCAGGAACTCCGGCAGTATCTGTGGCCGTTGTGATGACCGCCTTTCCACCTGTCAATTGTGCTACCTTGCGGGCAAGTTCATTTGCTCCGCCCAGGTGTCCTGAGAGGAGACTAATGACATATTCTCCCTCCTGGTCAAGAACCACCACGGCAGGGTCCCGGTCCTTGGACTTTAGATGGGGTGCAACGGCCCTGACCACGATGCCTGCTGCCGCGATAAAGACGTGCCGGGGGTATGAAGAAAAATTTCCGGCCACCGCATCCAACAAGCGATCAAAAGGAATGGCCCCATGAGATCCAGCAAGGCGAGTGGACAAAAACAGATCGCCACGCAGTTTATCGGCCAGGGCATGTCCCAGGCGGGCACCCTGCGGTGTCAGGGCATAGATTGCAGTCTTTTCACTTCCTGTAACCATGACTGAATTCCGGGCTGTAGAGTTTGGAAAACAGGGGATCATCCTTCTGGCCCGGCAGGACCAAAAAGACGGCCTGTTTGTGGACACCGGCCTCCTTTACCGCATCCGGGAGGTCTGAAATATGAGTCGTAATGATCATCTCATCCGGCCATCCCACCCTGTGGGCCACAACAACAGGCGTATCTCCGGGATAACCACCGGCAAGGAGTTCTGCAGCTACCTCATCAGGATTGCCTGCCGACAGGTAGATAGCCAATGAAGTATTGTGCCGGGCCAGATCCCGTAATCGTTCTAGATCAGGGACCGGTGTTCGCCCTGCCAACCGGGTGAAAATCAGGGTCTGGGCTTTTTCAGGTAAGGTAAAAGAGATTTTGGCGGCCGCGGCCGCTGCAAACGCCACGGTAACTCCCGGTATGACTTCATAGCTGATACCATCTCGATCAAGGAGGATCATCTGTTCTTTGATTGCGCCGTAAAGCGAAGGATCGCCGGTATGCACACGGGCCACCATGCCTCCGGACCTGGCTGTTTCAAGGATCAGGGCATGGGTCTCATCAAGTGTCATGCTTGATGAATCAATCACTTTTGCATCTTCCTTAGCGCAGGCTACAACCTCTTTGGGTACAAGGGAGCCTGCATAGAGGACAAGATCGGCATTTTGTATACACTTCTGTCCCTTGACAGTAATCAACTCCGGATCTCACGGGCCGGCCCCGACAAAACAGACCTGGCATCTTTTTTCCGCCATACGCATATCCTTGTTTTATTTTTATTAATCAAAACCCGAATTCTTATACTCCGGATACGTTTTCCAGCGAGCGGGAGTCGTTTGGTGATATTATCTTTCATAGGAGGTCTTCCACCCAGCACAGGTAGTTGGAAAAAGGGCCTGGGGAATGGATATTGTAAAATCGGCGATCAGCAGT
Source organism: Deltaproteobacteria bacterium (assembly GCA_019307805.1). Classification (GTDB taxonomy): domain Bacteria; phylum Desulfobacterota; class DSM-4660; order Desulfatiglandales; family HGW-15; genus JAFDIX01. Next base: position 5,565 of record JAFDIX010000242.1, read on the forward strand.
GACCAGCTCACCGTGGAGCAACACGGCTAACACGAGGTACAGGCAGTCATAAGGGCTGCTTTGTGTTTGATGCGCAAGTTCAAAGGCAGGGTCCATCAACATGCCGAAGGGATGCCTTGTTATGGGAAAGGTGCGGAGGGCCGAGCGAATTTCCAGCGCATCTTTACCAATTAGCTCTTGCAGCCGAATTTTTTTGCACAAAACATTATCCAACTCGAGCAATAGAAAATCGGGCACATGAAGCTGGTTATTACCACCAAGCAAACGACGTGCTGATTCCGTATGGTCCTCTTCAAAGAACCATTTTGCCGCAACACTGGCATCAACAACGTAAATACTCATTCGTATCGATCTTCCCGGAGAAGTTCAACACTGTCAGTAACGGGGCGACCCTTTAACTTCTTGCGAATCCGGTCAGCGACTTTCAACGCAGATGCCATGTCCAAATGGTCTGTTTGCTCTAAGATGATTTTTACTTCTGCCTGCAGGGACCGTCCGTGCAAAGCAGCTCGTTTTTTGAGGCGATCCACTACATTTTCTTCAATATTTCGGATAAGAATTTGTGCCATTGCCTAACCCCCTTAACATTTTTCATATGATATCATTATGCTATCATTATCATGGGGCATCGTCAATATTTTAACCTAAATTATTATGCAATTATTTTATATGAAGGTATTTCAAATTTGATGAACTCGTAAAAAGTCGAGAATCTTTTTAAAACGTCATTCCGGCTCCCGCCCCCTGGGCGGGGATAAACTGCAGCCGGTCGAAGATTCCGATTTATCGGAGAATCCAATAAATCCAATTACTTCTGGATGCCGGATCAAAGCCTGCCCTGGACTTGATCCGGGGTCCGGCATGACGGTTTTGGGACTTTTTACGAGGTTCAGGGCCTCTAATCGTTGATCCCCGGCCGTGCTTTTGGATCGGGAGACCTGAACCTGTGTGATGGAATACGGCCATTTCAAATCGTTCAGATAATCCCTTGCCCGCGTCAGTGATCCCATAAGCACCAAGTGAAGGACAAGCCTTCCGCCAGGCTTGAGCCTATTAATTGCTTCTTCCAAAACCTTGTTATCTTCTCCAATGCCGCCGCCAATAAAAACCCGTTCCGGGTCGGGAAGAGACTCCAGACACCCGGGCATCTCTCCATGTACTACCTCCACAACATAAGCGCCCATTCTTCTAATATTTTGACTGATATATTGAATCCTTTCAGGGTTCTTCTCCACCGCCAGGACAGACCCATCGTATGCCAGAATGGATGCCTCAATGGCCACTGACCCGCATCCGGCCCCCAAGTCCCATACGATGTTATCCGGTTCAATCTCAAGGGCCGAGAGACCTGCGGCCCGGATCTCTTTTTTGGTGATCAGGCCCTTTTCATGTAAATAAGAATCATCATCCAAACCCAAACAAAGGGAAATCTCCGGTTGTTTAGCACGATCAAAAATAACAAAATTGAGCGGGGAAAAGGTCATTTTGGTGGCGTCTTCCAGTTCAAAACACCTCACCTTTTCGGACTCCGTACCCAGGTCCTCAAACACATACATGTCAAAGGCATCGATCCCTTTCCAGATCAATTCATCTGCAATTTTAGCCGGATGAAAATCGGGATCTGTAAACACCGCAACCCGGTCATTTCTGACCAGGGCCGCCAAAAGGGGCCGGATATCCTTCCGGCCGTGGAGGGAGACAGTCTGTATATCATGCCAGGGAATCTTTAGCCTGGAAGCAGCGACCTGAAGCGTGGTTACATTGGGGTGAAAAACAACCATTTCCCTTCCAAGGGCTTCTATAAGGCGCTTTCCGAACCCATAGAACAACGGATCTCCGTCCGTAAGAACTACTATTTCCCTGTCAGTCTTCATCTCCTGGTTTATTCGCTCGATCACATCCTCAAGAGGGCTACCGATGGAAACCTTGAGAGCCGTATGGTCCCGGAAAATGTCAAGGAGGCGGTTCCCTCCTATCAAGACATCAGCACTCTCAATGCGCTTTGAAATCACGAGTGAGAGATCCCGGAGATCAACTCCCAATCCAATTACGTGTACTTTATGCATGGTTTTTTTGTCAGCAAATCTCCCCCAAAATCAAAAAGATAATATGTAATATCCGGCCCCGCCCCTGCAAACCCGCAGGCCGAAGAAATGGCCTTTGCCATTACATAATGGATGATTTTATCTCTTTGTACTTCTTCCTTAATAATAGAGAGTGTCTCGCGGGCCGTGTTGGCGGTTGTGATAGCCCGCGCCTTTTCTCGTTTCATACCCATGGATAAGCACCATCCTGACAGTTTGCCAAAATCAATACGCGATTTTCTTGCATGGGTATAAGGATATCCCTGGGCCATCTTTACCAGTTTACCAAAAAAACAGGAATATAGGATATCAGAGAATCCTTTTTTAACAGCCTCTTTAAGAGAAAACGAGAAAAAATCGGCAACCTGGATAAATGCTGTTTCCGGTAGGTCCGGTCTCCGTTCTTTTAAAAAGCGCTCGCTCTTGCCGCCTGTAGACAGGGCAATGGTTGAAAGCCCCGCGGCCCTTGCGACGTCCATGGACATGGTGATGGTGTCCTTGTATGCCTTGTTGGAAAAGGGCTTGACCGTTCCCCGCGTGCCCAGGATGGATATCCCGCCAAGGATTCCAAGGCGGGGATTCAAGGTCTTTTTGGCGATCTTTTCTCCGTTTTCCACCTCAATGGTAACGGAAACAGCGCTCTTAAGACCGGTTGCCTTCAGGCCTTCTAAAACGGACTCTCTTATCTGCTGCCGTGGAACAGGGTTGATGGCGCTTTCTCCCACAGGAACAGGGAGGCCGGGACGCGTCACCTTTCCAACCCCTTTTCCCCCGCAAATAACTATATGCCCATGATCACCCTCCGGTAAAAGATGCACAATGCTCTTTATCCCGGCTTTGTTGGTGACATCAGGATCATCTCCCGCGTCCTTTACAACCGTGACAGAATACCCGTTTCCATTGGCTGCTGCCTCAGAGATAGGGATCGTGAGCCTGCCACCCACGGGAAGCGGGATATCAACCTCCCTTACCGGGCCCTGTCCTGCCAGATAAAGGATCCCTGCCTTGGCCCCTGCGGCCGCGGCAGAGCCTGTAGTAAAACCCTCACGGAGACTTTTTTTCGTCATGATCCAGCATCCAGAGCTTCCTGCTATATTCTGAAATGGTATGAGTCTAACACGTTGAAAAAAATCATTATCGAATTGAAGGGCCGTGGGGGTCTCTTTCAGAAGACCGCAAAAACCTGCATCATTCCATTGAACGGCAGTGTGGCCCCGAAGTTCAGCCTAGGACAGCCCCAGAAGAAAGCGCTACTGCGAAAGATGCCCTCCCTGCCTGTCCTGTGCTTGTTGGTTCGGGTCAGGGGGCGTTCGACAAGCTCTGAAAAATTTTGTGTTGCGGCTCTCTGAAAGAGACCCCCATGGCCCTTCCTACCGTATTTTCAAAGCGCTAAATAGTTATCTGAAATCACTGGCGTTTATCCTGTTCACTGCCCACCCTCTACTGCTTGCTTCTTCTCAAGTGCAATCTCGGCCATTTGGTTTATAACGCATGCAGCTATGGCAGATCCTCCCTTGCGCCCTTTAATTGTTATGTAGGGAATACCTGCCTGACCAATGAGCATCTCTTTGGATTCAGCCGCATTCACAAATCCGACCGGCATACCTATGATGAGTGCCGGATTGCATTTCCCTTCCTTGAGCCGCTTTAAAAGCCTGAGGAGGGCGGTAGGGGCGTTTCCCACCACATATATGCCTCCGTTCAGACGGGAGAGGACATGGTCAACGGCCGCTGATGCCCTTGTGGATTTCTCCCTCTGAGCATTCTCTATGACATCGGGATCATTGATATAACATTTTACGCGACATCCCAGAGGCTGCATACGCCTCATGGGTATGCCCATACAAGCCATCTCCGTATCGGTTATAACCAGGCAGCCTGATTTCAGAGCGCCTACGCCGGACTTGATTGCGTTAGGGTGAAATTTGACCATAGATAATAGCTCAAAGTCGGCAGTAGTATGAATCATCCTCCTTACTACCTGCCACTCCTCTCCCTGAAAAGGCCGTGGCTCCGGTACTTCCGATTCAATGATGGCAAATGACTTTTTTTCTATGTTTCCTGGATTAAGACTACTTCCTAAATTTAAGTCCATATTAGAATCCCCATCATCTCTGAAGTCTCCTAAAAGTGCGCTTCGGATTTGTATTAATACTAAACCTGATTTCCATTTTAGGATCACACCCAACAGCGCTTATAACAAACACTAACGCAAATATTATTTATCATCCCAATCACGCCCATAGTTACGTACCGGGTATTTATTCCACAAATCACGCAACCACTCTCGCCCTTTGTATTCCAGATACCAGTGAACGCTGCTATATTCCCACTCATAAGGTGATTTTATCCAGCCATGCTTAACCGGATTATAGTGGATATAATTCAAAGTAGTATAATAGTGCCTTTCAGATCGTATTGCACGATCTGAATAACGATACCAGACCTTGCGGCCAACTGCATTATCTTCTGAATTCCACTGATGCGCTGTTGCCCCATGAACCTTACGAAATAAACAGCCCAGCAATTTAAAATCCTTTGTATTCGCCAGTATGTGATAATGATTCGGTAAAATAATCCAGGCCCTTATTTCCGTTTCATTATTGAACATCTGAAAGAGCAGGTCCAGGACTTGCCTTTTACGCGAGTCAGACTGTAAATAGGCATTGTGTTTATAACATGATGCTGTAAGGAGATAGAATTGTTGTTTGCGGACGGGATGAGGAGGTGAATGGGCAGGGTATCCACGTGCTATGCGTTGACGTACTAATTCAACCCTTTTTCCTGGTGTGAGTTTGCGGTATTTATACATGGTTATTTGAGATATGTAAGTATTGTAAGCACTAAAGTGCTTACTACAAACCTTTACTCCAGACAACATTACCCTGTTCGTAGTCCGTTCGTAGTAAGCGCTTCAGCGCTTATATAAACACCTCTGCAACGTTGTAATATGCTACCCATATTGACGGCAATATTCCACAAAGTTATTCGCCACCTCCGGATTTGATCCCCAGTGAAGGTGTACATAAGAACCTAAAACCCTGTTTTGAATAAAGCCTTCCTCGCCACTTGAAACGGCTTTGCGATCCGTCATGGAATAGATACAGTCAAGGGTTGTCTCCATGTTTTGAATCTGGGAATAATGAAATTCATGTCCCCTCAACTTGGTGTCTGCCGGGCCTAAAATGCTTTTCTTTCGGGTGAGGACCTCACGATATCCAAGGGCCTTTAACCTATGTTCCATCTTCGCTTTCACTGGGAAGATTCCCACCATTGGGAAGGCCTGGCCTTTAAGGTCCAGTATTTCCCTTGTGAGAAACATAAAGCCGCCACATTCCGCATAAATGGGCCTGCCTCCTAGCCCGAACTCTTTTATCTCGCCCAACAGTTCCCGGTTCTGAGAAAGCATCTCGCAGTGGAGTTCGGGATAGCCTCCTCCAAGAATGATCCCTTTGAGCCCATCGGGCAAACGCCTTGCGCGAAGAGGAGAAAAGGGTATCAACTCTGCACCGGCCTCTTCGAGCAGCATCAGGTTTTCAGGATAATAGAAGCAGAACGCCTCGTCCCTTGCAATGCCGATTTTGACTGTAGACCCTCTTTTGTTATGACTGTCAAGACTATTAACCTTTGACCCTTGACCCTTGATCTTTCCCAGGGGCATTATGGCTCGGTTAAGGGTCATATTATCCTCAATCCAGCGCCCGAGCCTTTCTATGCGACCTTTATCCGCCCTGAAATCCTCATCCGTGACAAGGCCA
>JAFDIX010000243.1 GCA_019307805.1 Deltaproteobacteria bacterium
AGGCCTCCAAGGGGAGCCAGCTCAAAGTCGCACTCCTCCCCATTCTGGATGTATTTCCTTTTTACGTGGCCCAAAAGGAAGGTTATTTTGAAGAAGCCGGGATTGACGTGAAGGCCGTCCCCGTGACAAGTGGTCTGGAACGTGACCAATTGATGCAGTCCGGTGCGATCGACGGGATGCTTACAGAAATGACCACAACAGCCTCCTTTAATCGGCTTCAGCCTCTTGTACGGATTGTTCGTGTGGCCCGTGTCGCCTATCCCAAATATCCCCTGTTCCGTCTGCTGTCAGCTCCGGGGAGCGGCCTGAATGCACCAAGGGCGCTGTCCGGCGTCCCCATTGCTGTCTCAATGAATACCATTATTGAATATGTCACTGACCGGTTGCTGGCTGCCTACGGTCTCAAGGGAAAAGAAATCATCAAACAATCGGTCCCAATAATCCCTGAACGCTACCATCTCCTCATGCAGGGTCAAATTAAAGCGGCCATGCTTCCCGACCCCCTGGCAAAGAGTGCCCTTGAGTCAGGGGCCGGCCTGGTGGCGGATGACTCCACACACACCCGTCTCAGCGCCAGTGTTCTCAGTTTCAGCGTAGATACACTCACGGCCAAAGGGGACACTGTTCGTCGTTTTTTAAAGGCCTGGGATCGCGCTGCCTCCAGGATCAATGAAGCCCCCGATACATATCGGGCGTTGTTGCTCAAACGGATTCGGGTTCCCAAAAATATTCAGAAGACCTACGTGATACCTCCCTATCCGCGAAATGGCGTGCCCGACGAAGAGCAGTGGAAGGATGTGATTGACTGGATGATACAAAAGGGCCTTTTAAAAACCAATCTGCCCTACCGGGCCTCGGTAACAAAGGCCTTTCTCCCTTGATTATTTTTCTTACAAAGACGCCGGGGGGTCTGGTTTAAAAATGATTGAAGTGAGGAATCTCACATTCTCCTATGAGGAGCAGAGCCCCCTGTTCAATGATTTTTCATGGCATATCAACAGGGGGCAGGCATGGTCTATTATCGGACCCTCCGGTTGTGGTAAAACCACCCTTCTCTATCTCCTGTCCGGTTTGTTGCGCCCCATGGAAGGGCAAATTCTGATTGATGGCGCCCCCATACTTCGTCCCCGCCCACGGACAGGTCTCATACTACAAGACCACGGTCTTCTGCCATGGGCGACAGTGAAGGAAAATGCCTGGCTGGGATTCAGGATTCGTCGGTTTTACGGGCCCGACGGCAAGCATGCCCCTCCCGGTATCGCCTCGAACAATTCCGAGATGCAGAAGCGGTTGGACTACTGGTTAAGGCGTTTGGGCCTTGATGGTCTTGGGGATAAGTACCCGTCTCAGCTCTCGGGTGGGCAGAGACAAAGAACAGCCATTGCGAGGTCCCTGGTCCTTGATCCCGATGTCCTTCTGATGGACGAACCCTTTTCAGCCCTGGATGTCTCTATTCGGGAAGATCTGCAGCACCTCATTCAACAGTTTCATCATGAGTCCCAAATGACGATTATCCATGTCACCCACGACATAGAGGAAGCCATTGTCCTGGGTGAACAGATACTCGTATTGACCGGGGGTACGAACCAGGAGCCACGAATCATCAAGAATACCCTGGACGGCTCTGTCAGCAGCCCCAATCATCCGGAGTTTCAAACGCTCTATGAGACACTGCGGCTTCAGTTGGGGAGGGTTTCATGAAGAGGGGTGTGAAACTCTCGACAGCCCTTATCGGGCTTTGCATGTTTTTCATACTGTGGCAGCTGCTTGCGTGGATCGTTCACAGGCCCATTATGCCATCGCCCCTGGTTGTGCTGCCGGTCTTTTTCAAGGGCATATGGGGGGAATTGGGTATCCACTTCCTGGCAAGTGCGGGGCGTGTATTGGCGGCAACCGCCCTGGCTGTCTTCACTGCCGTCCCTGTCGGTTTGGGTCTGGGTCAGATAAAAAGTCTGGATCGTATCTTCTCCCCCTTGATCGCCATTGTCTACCCCATTCCCAAAATCGTCTTCCTGCCTGTCATCTATGTGCTCCTCGGAATTACAGACATCTCCAAGATATTTCTCATCGCACTCATTATTTTTTTCCAGATCCTGGTGGTCGTTCGTGATGAAGCGGCCAATTTAAGACCGGAACTGATCCTCTCCGTGCGTTCCCTTGGAGCCGGGAGACGCGCCCTCTACCGCTATGTCTATCTACCGGCATCCCTTCCTGCGGTCCTCACGGCACTCAGGGTCTCTGTGGGCACCGCCATTGCAGTCCTGTTTATTGCAGAGCAGTCCCTGACCACCTACGGACTGGGCTACTATATCGTGGTAGAGACCTTCCAGGTCCTTCTATATCCGGAAATGTATGCCGGAATTCTCGCAATGAGTCTCCTTGGGCTGGTGCTCTATTTCGGCATACAGGGACTCTCTCTCCACTTGAACCCCCACCTTCATCTGGACGAGGGGTAAACCCATGACTGAACCCCTTCAAGACCAAAGGGCCCGGGGCATTCGGGACATGTTTCAGGGAATATCCGAAAGATATGATCTGATGAACCGACTCATGACCTTTGGTCAGGACCAGGCATGGCGCCGTTATGCGGTTGAGATGGCGGCACTCCCACCGGGCGGCAGGTTGCTGGATGTGGGTGCCGGGACAGGCAGCCTCGCCATTGAGGCCCTTGGGAATGATCCGGCACTCCGGGTCACGGCCGCTGATTTCACCTATCAAATGATGATTGTGGGCAGGACCAGGCATGGGGCCAAAGGCATCTCCTGGTGTTGCGCCGATGCCCTGCACCTCCCCTTTCCGGATGCCACCTTTGATGCGGTGACCTCTGCCTATCTCCTGCGCAATGTGGGTCTTCCGGAGCAGGCCTTTGGGGAACAGGTGCGGGTCGTGAGACCGGGTGGTCGTGTTGTTTGCCTCGATACCTCACCCCCTCCGCGTCACATGTTACGACCCCTGGTGTTGGCCTATCTCCGATTTGGCATTCCCCTGCTGGGTCATTTCATTACGGGGCACAGGGCGGCCTACCAATACCTTCCCGCCTCAACCAAGGCCTTCATGGGCCCTGAAGCCATGATTTCCATCATGGCCCGTACCGGTCTGCAGGATGTGGATTATAAACGATTCATGCTGGGAACCCAGGTAGTCGCCTATGGCACACGGCCTTCGAAGTTGAGTACCATAGGTTAAAGTGGTAGCCTGAATGCATGATGCGCCCTGCGTGTTCAAGCGATATCGAGTGAAATCACACCTGAGCGGGGGTGAAGTAAAAATAAAGGTGGGTTTTGGAAAAGGCGAATATTTTTTTGGAAGCACAGGAAATATCAAAAACGAGTGCATGGATTCTGGCCATTCGCCCCAGGACACTTCCCGCGGCCGTTGCCCCGGTGATGGTGGGGGCAGCCATGGCCTTTGCCGACCATGGTTTCAAGTTCTTTCCGGCCCTGGCCGCCCTGACAGGGGCCCTGTTGCTTCAAATCGGGGTCAACCTGGCAAATGACTATTTTGATTATGTGAAGGGTGTAGATACCTCTGATCGTCTGGGACCTGTCCGCGTCACCCAGAGTGGACTCATTTCGCCGGACCAGGTAAGGGCAGGAATGATCCTCGTTTTTATTCTTGCGGTTGGCGTGGGGGGCTATCTGGTTGCTGTAGGGGGATGGCCCATTTTATTGGTGGGATGCGCCGCCATTATCGCAGCCCTTTCCTATAGCGGAGGTCCCTATCCCCTCGCTTCCCACGGCCTGGGTGATCTCTTTGTCTTTATCTTTTTCGGTCTTGTGGCGGTATGTGGGACCTACTATGTCCAGATCCACCAACTCACCCCCGCGACTGTTCTGATGGCCGTTCCCCTCGGCCTGTTGATCACGGCCATTCTGGTGGTCAATAATCTTCGGGATATCAATACGGATCGCAAGGCGGGAAAAAATACCCTGGCAGTCATCCTTGGGGAACAGGGGGCCAGGACAGAATATATTCTCCTGATCGTGGTTGCCTACCTCCTTCCCCTGATCTTCTGGCTTGCAGGACTCCTCCCGGCAGGTGTTCTCCTGCCCCTGGTTTCTCTCCCCCTGGCGATTTCATGGATATGTATAATCATGAAATCCGAGGGCCCGGTGCTGAACCAGGCCCTTGCCGGCACGGCAAAAACAACCCTTATTTACAGCCTGCTCCTCTCCATAGGCATCATCCTCTCATTTTGATTCAGCTAGTATTGCTGACTTGCCACATCACAAACGCACTCATTGAGTGGGGTTTTCTCAACGGCTTCCTCGCCGGCTTTTGGTTAAATAATTTAGAAATATTTTATTGAATTTAATGCAAATAAATAAAAAGCATTAAAAGCTTGACATATTTAATTACTTTATGCGAAATACTTTCAAATAAAATATTGCATAGGGTCAAAGAACCTATTGCTCAGCTTTACAGGAGAAACCATATGCCCACCCTAAAACAAATCCAAAGTAGATTATTAAATAAAAAGAACAGTCTAAATAAAGTCAATATAAATTTAGTAAATGCTGAGAAAAGCAAAAACAAAATATTGTTAAGAAAACTTAATCAAGAAAAGGGAATTTTGGAAAGGCATATCAGGAAGTTGGAAAGAGAGCTGATTATGGAAAAAAAAGCTTCTAAGGAGAAAAAAACAATGACTTACCCCTCCGCAGAGTAGCGGGGTATCAAAGGGGTTTAAAAGCCATAAAGAATCAGAAAAGGGTTTCCATTTCTTCAATCCTGTTTTAGGATACCGTATTTTCTTGCAAGGGTTTCACTGTAGGTGGCCCTCCTTCCATCACATCGCTCCCTCGGGCATAGCCGGCAGCTTTCAAACCTCACTTCCGTGGGAAAAAATATACCTGAAACGGATTTCCTGGGGATCATAAGAAGGCTGTCATTCAGTTGCACACCAATGGCCTTTTCCGGATCACCGAGGAGAGAAAAAAGGGGCCTCTGCTCCTGAATGGGCCAATCCTTCAGGGACCCCGGGTTCATATGGGACATTCCACCGAGGGCATATTTGGTCCGCAGGTGATCTTCCAGGTACTTGCGCGCCGTGAGCAGGGCAATGTTTCCGATCCGGTCAAGATAATATTTGTCCATCAGGTCCTTGCCGGCCTCGGCCTCATTTTCCAGATCCGAACCAATGGTGACAACAAAAGGAAAAACCCGCTCCACCCCCTCACAATTCTGCTGAAGCACACGACTGCTGAAATGTGTGCCGTCGATCACCAGGGCATCCCTGGGACGCTCCTCTATAAAACACACCTTGTAAAGGGCCCTGGCGGAGATCAGGGGTTTGGCTATCTCAAGCAGGGCTTGGGCCTTGACAAGGCCCTTCTCTCCAACCGCATGGAGCCTGCCCTTGATCTTCTGGAATTCCAGTTTTAGAGGGATGTCTTGGAGTATCACCATAGCAGATATCTCAACCGCGGTGCAGAAAATAGCCAGGAATTATTCAACAAGTTATGATTCAACCTGATCCATCTCTAACGCCTGACTGGGACGAGGATAATATCAACCACATCTGGAATCACGGGATTCGCCCCGAGCAGGTTGAGGAGCTTTACTATGGTGATGGGCCGCTTCCCACCCTTGCCATCAGGAATAAAAGGCAAAGGGGAAGATTGACTGAATATCGATATCGTTTATGGGGTACCGATGCATCCGGGTTTTTCATGGAAGCGATTATAGCCCCATACCCTGAATATGGACTTTGGAGATGTGTGACTGCGTAGGCCATGTCTGAATCCACCAAAAACGTATATT
>JAFDIX010000244.1:0-400 GCA_019307805.1 Deltaproteobacteria bacterium
CTTAGCCATGAGGTCGTCGGGATAGGCGATGGTCGCGGTCGCCGCATAGGGAATTTCATGTCCCATCATGATCCACATCATGTCCTTCTTGGTCTCATTCTTTTTGGCGGGCGGGGGGCTGGTCGAGGTCTTTGCGCCCCAGGGGGTGGCACTGCTGCGCTGGTTGCCCGTATTCATGTATGCCTCATTGTCATAGCAGACATAGATGATATCCTCGTTCCGCTCTGCCGCCGCCGAAACGCCGCTGAAACCGATGTCAAAGGTGGCCCCGTCTCCTGCCCAGCCAATGACCTCCGTCTCTGTATTTCCCCTGGCCATGAGGGCCGTTTTGATACCTCCCGCAAATATGGCAGTGGACCCGAAGGGGCAGGCAACGATATCCAGAAGTTTTCCATCCTTG
>JAFDIX010000244.1:407-5864 GCA_019307805.1 Deltaproteobacteria bacterium
ATGACCTCCGTCTCTGTATTTCCCCTGGCCATGAGGGCCGTTTTGATACCTCCCGCAAATATGGCAGTGGACCCGAAGGGGCAGGCAACGATATCCAGAAGTTTTCCATCCTTGATGAGACTCCTCTTTGGGAAAAGCACGCTGGGCGAGGCACATCCCGGAGGCATGACGAGCACGACTTTATCCCCCAGGGCCTTTAAAAAGTACCGCAGGGCCAGAGCCACGCCGCACCCGGGGCAGAAACCGTGAGGAGGCACGATATATTCGCTGTCACTGTATCTTAACGCTGTTTTTGTCATACTCATCTTCATCCTGATCATGGGAAAGGCCCAGCCAGATGACATCCTGCTCAGGTCTGTCCCTCTTTATGGTGTACTCTATGGCCTTTTGAATGAGATCCGATGTTATATCGGCGCCACCCAGGCCCGAAACAAATCCAAAGATTCTCTTTCCCTCCTCGGTGTCGCTCAGTGCCCATTTGAGTTCCTGGCAAAAGATCCCACCCTGTCCGGGCGAAATGTCCCGCTCGATCACCAGGATTTTCTTCTTTCCCGCAAGGGTCCTCTTCAGAATTTCTCGAGGAAAGGGGCGAAACATCTTGATTTTGACCATGCCCACCCTGTGCCCCTGTTCCCGCATGGCATCCACCACATACCTGCAGGTCCCGACCGCGCTTCCGGAGATCACGACCACCACCTCCGCGTCCTCACAGCGGTAGGCCTCAACCGGGGGATATCCCCTGCCGAAAAGAGACTGAAATGCCTCGTTACATTCAATGACCTTGGCCAGGCACCGGTTCTCCAGTTTGTGCAGGTTGTACCGGTCCTGCATGAAATCCCTGGGTACGGGTTCCGAGAAGGATGGGGCCACATCATAGAGTTTCCAGACGCCCCCTTCTATCCTGTGCGCGGGTTTGTACTCCGGCAGATAGGCATCCACCTGTTCTTGATCCGGGATATCCACCGTCTCTGAGAGGTAGGACAGATAAACACCGTCCAGGCAGACCATGGAAGGGATACAGACAGACTCGGAGATCCTGTACGCCTGGATCACCGTATCCAGGATTTCCTGGTTGGATTCGCAGTAAAACTGCATCCAGCCGGTATCCCGCTGGGAAAGGCTGTCAATCTGATCGCAGGTCAAGTTCCAGGGGGCCCCCATGGGACGATTGACATTCACCATCACAATGGGAAGCCGCGCTCCGGCAGCCCAGTGCAGGCCCTCATGCATCCATGCAAGTCCCTGTGAAGAGGTGGCCGTAAATACCCGTACCCCCGCAAGAGAAGCCCCGGTGACATAGCCCAGGGCCGCCATCTCGGATTCCACGTTCACGAACTTCCCGTGCATGATGCCCTGGGCATAGAACTCGGATATCTGTTCAGGTATTCTGGACTGAGGGGTGATGGGATAGGCGCAAACCACCTCGGGCTTGGCCAGGAGGGCGGCATAGGCAGCGGCCTCATTTCCCGTGACGACCTTAATCATTTTTCTTCCCTTCCCAATAAATAGCCTCCCTCGGGCACTCCTCGATGCATATGCCGCAACCCGTACACACCGCCCGGTTCACTTCAAAGCGAATGGGGTCACCTTCAAAGCTGATGGCGAGGCTCGGGCACACCATGAAACAGATCTGGCAGGTATGGCAGCGCTTCATTCGTTCAGTGTCGTACACAGGGAATCTCTTCATGTCCGCACTGCCTGCAGCGCCATCAATTGTCGGGGGTGTCATCGACCTTTTACTCTCAGATGCGGCGATGGCATGCTGGTAGCCTTCTTCGGCACAGGCGGCGTTTTGATCCGATTTCGGGGTATTTGTCTTGATCACCTCGATGAGATCTTCCACCGGTATTATATCGAGCATTGCCGTCAAGGCCCCCAGGAGGGTGGTATTGATGACCGGCATGCCCCCGGGGATCACCAGGCCCTGTTCTCGGGCAATCCTGTAGGCATCCACAGTGGTCACATCAAAATCGGCCAGTGCCGGAAAATCGACCTTTGCCTTAGATGTATTGACCAGTATCTTCCCGTTATTCTTAATCGCCCCGGCCGTGGCTGTTTCATCGAACAGGGATTCATCCATGATGACGAGATAATCGGCGATGTACATCTTGCAGTGCAGCAGGAGTTTTTCTTCTGAAATTCGAACATACCCCTCGACCTTCCCACCCCTCCTCAGTGCCCCATAGGAGGCAAAGGACTGGGCATGAAATCCGCTCCTGGCAGCCGCTTGGGCAAGTAACTTGGCCGCTACCACAGAACCATGACCCCCTTCACCTTGAAACATGACTTCTATCACGTGGTATATCCTTCCTCGTTTTCCGCACCCTATCCCATTGGAATGTAAAACACACAAGGCTCGGTCCCATATTCCGGGTGCAGGGGTACGGCCTTTTTATCCCGAATCAAAACTGAGACATTGCTTTTGGGATCATCCAGATCGCCAAAGTGCCTTGCGTGGACCGGGCAGGCATTCACACACGCCGGTGTAGCCTCCCGGTCCTCGCCTGGTGACAGGCCGCTATCGATACCTTGATCCACGATCTCTGCACAGAAGTTACACTTCACAACGGTTCCCTTTTCCAGGGGGTAGAGCTTCCTTCCCATCTCCTCATGGGGGGTCTGCCCCTGGCCCGGGAAATATTCAACGTCTTTCTTGGGAAGATAACTTCGCTGCTGGTAGGGGCAGGCGATGAGACAGCTTCTGCATCCGATACAGATATCGGGATCCACTGACACAATACCGTCTTCCCGTTGGCTGGTTGCCCCTGTAGGGCATACATCCACACAGGAAGGTTCCTTACAGTGATTGCAGAGAACCGGATAGATGAGTTTCTGCACGGATGGGTACTTGCCGCTCTCACCAACGAGGACCCTGGCGAAAAAAATTCCCGGCGGCAGGAAGTGCTCCTGCTTGCAACTGATCATGCAGTTATAGCAACCGATGCAAGTATACAGATTGATTACCATTCCCCACCTGGCCATATCACTCCTCCAGTTGCCTCAAGGATATTACGTCGGAATTCGAATTCACTGGGAGCTATGTACTCTTCGTCCAGGGTGACGTATAATTCATTGCTCTCCATCCGTATCAAGATCACGGTTAGTCCACAAACCTCTGAACCGTGAACCATGGAACTTTGAACCTGAGTATGTACTCATGGCTGACACCCACAAGAGATATTAACCCTGCACAATATTGGAATAGATAAGAGGACTGTACCTGCCCGACTTGGTGATCACATACCGCAGCATCCCGTCGCCGATCAGCACACAAATGATTCTCAGGTAAAGAATACCGGCCCCTACAGCCCCATTGCTTCCCCATACATAGAGTGTGATGAGAAGAGGGATGAGCAGTCCGATCAGAACCACCCCCGCATAGAAATGTACTGCCAGGCTGCCTCTTAAAATGATGCTCAGGGATTGCTTGACTGCCGATGTGGCGTGGTTCGCATTCCACAGGTAGCAAAGGATCAGAAGGGCATAGGCGAAAAACGACCACCGCGCCACCGGTTCCAGGGACATCAACAAACCCTTGTTCGAAACGGCCATCCCGATCCCCAACTTGGTCCCCACCCAGATTCCTGATGCAAGGGAGAGCACGGGAAGAATGGCGGAGTTCCAAAAGGGAATGGATGACATCACGTTCATGGTCATAAACCCGTGGGTGATCACAAAAAAACCCAAAATGGTCATGATCACCTTGAAAAACATCATATCCGTTTGCCAGGGCAGTGCACTGAGGGGGCCCAGGGAAGGGGCGAGCTGAAGGGCGCCCAGCCCCAAAAAGAGCCCCATGATGATCAATCCTCTGGACAGCTCCGACTTCACAGGCCGAAGAATGGCCCGCCACGCCCTTTCAGGTCTGCCCAGATAGAGCATATGAAGCCCCCCGCCAAGAATGGCGGAAATAAGCCAGCCTGCCAGACAACCTCTCCAAAACCCGAAAAAGAGAGATACCAGGTAGAGCCCTGCACCCATTTCGGTGAAGAAAAACGCCAACCAGAGGAGCATGCCCTGGCGATCGACCCATTCCTCCTGTGGGGTATAGTCCGTCATCCAAAGGTATGGTTTCATTTTTTATCCGCCTCCCTGAATGAGAATAGGGGCCATTTAGACTTTTAGGGTGATACCGGCATCACGCTGTTACAGCTTCTTTGTGACATACGCGCTTATTCGCACCACGTGGTCTTTCATGCGCTTTTTTGCCAATCGGACATCCTTCTTTTCAATGGCCTCGAATATTGCACTGTGGGACCTATAGGAATAGGATTGCTCTTTCGGGGTCGGGACCCAGGATTCCATCCTTCTGCGGGCCCATTCCATGAGCGCCCGAATAAACATGATGAAGGGGAGATTGTGTGTGGCCTCTCCAAGCAGGATGTGATAGTCGATCATTTTGGATACCACCTCGCTTGCATTCTCCGGATCTATGATCTCTCTGGATTCTTCGATATTTCTTTTGATGCGTTCCAGATCCTTCTTATTTGCATGTTTGATGGCGTTCTCCACGATGGCGCATTCCAGACCAGCCCTTGCCTCGGTGATCTGTTTGGCGGTGAGTCCTTCGAGCTGGAGGTTATCCATCATCATGGAGGGGATAATCGCAGGATCCGGCACACCCACATAGGCCCCCCCTCCCCGGCCGTGCCTGATGTTGATGAGTCCTTTGGCCTCAAGGGTCCGCAGGGCCTCCCGAATGGTAAGCCGGCCCACCTGGAACTGTGCTGCCAGGGAACGTTCTGAGGGGAGCCTCTCTCCCGTCTTCAGCTTCTTTGCAAGGATGACCCGCTGGATCTCCCGGGAGATCTCCTGAAAGGCGCGCCTTGGCTGGTAGGGTTGAAAGATGGGATTTTCGCTCGTCATAAGAATTATCCGCTAGAATGGTTCGACCATTATTTATTTATGACCATTCCAATGTCAAGCGAAATCTGCTAGAGTTCGGACACTATGCCGGAACCCCTAAAGACAAGTCGACCCAAGGCATCCTCCCATTCCTTCATTGCCACCGGGCGCCATCGCATCTTCTACGGATGGTGGATTGCACTGGGGGGGATGGCCATTTTGACCATGACCTCGGGAATAGGGTTTTTTGGTCATACCCTTATACTGGACCCGCTGCGAGCGGAATTCGGCTGGTCAAAGGGAACCGTCTCCTCCGCCGTCACCCTGTTTCTCCTGGTGACTGCAATATCGGGCTCTTTAATCGGTGGAATCGTTGACAGATACGGACCTTCCCCGACGCTTCTGCTTGGTTCCCTTTGCATGGGCCTCGGTTTTGTTATTTTGAGCGGGGTCCATGAACTGTGGCAGCTCTATGCTGTTTATGTTCTGATTGCCATTGGTTTCAGCGCTACCCACAGTGTCCCCATTAGCACCCTGATCTCAAACTGGTTCATAAAAAAGCGGGGTCTCGCCATGAGCGTGGCAATGACGGGCCTGAGCCTTGGGGGCGTG
>JAFDIX010000245.1 GCA_019307805.1 Deltaproteobacteria bacterium
CTTTTGCAACGTTAGGGTCAATTCGCCAAAATTTTGCTGGATCATACTATACCTTTCCCCCTGCAGCGAGATTTTTTAATGCAGTAAATATCCGGGTCCAGAGGGCCCGGCTTTGATCTAAGCCCTGAGGGCATGACTCACAGAATAGGTCTGCACCAACTGGTGTCAGGTTTCAGGGGGTTCACCCTGCATGCCGGAATGCCCAGCTTAGGCTATTGTTCATAACCCAACCGCCAGCACATTAAGCCACTCTTCAAAAAGATAGTAGCTCATTGCCACAGGGCCTGACACCTGAAACCTGACACCTTATGAGTATCATGAAGAATAGATCGCTCAATGTGTAAACGCCCCCTTTCGGGGCAAATGGAAAATCAGGTCATCCAGAAATGAAGTTTTCTGGATGGGGCATTTAGCTGTCAGCGTCCAGCATTCAGCTTCTTCTGTTGTTATTTTTGGTTTTTGCTGACTGCTGATGGCTGAGTGCTGATAGCGCGAATCCAGAAACGGCTCTTTTTGGATGAGCACCCATTCATAACCGCAACAGAGAGGAGGTACCCATGGCGACGAAACCCTGGCACGGAGCAGGCTGGCCCGAAGGCGTAGCCCACCAAATCACCGATTATGAAAAACCGCTCTTTTCCTTACTGGATGATGCGGCGCGGGATTACCCGGATGCCACTTACACTATCTTTGCCGGTGCTTCACGCACCTTTGTCCAGGTGAAGGACACGGCTGACCGGATTGCCCATTTTCTGGCCTCTCGGGGCATAAAGAGGGGTGACAGGGTTGCCATATTCCTGCCCAACCTGCCCCACTATCCGGCCATCTTTTTCGGCATACTCAAATCCGGAGGTGTGGCTGTCACCTGCAACCCCCTTTACCTGGCATCGGAACTTAATTTTCAGCTCAAGGATTCAAAGGCCAAGGCCGTTTTTGTCATGGACCACCCGGAATTCTATGCCACCGCCCAGGAGGCCATCAAAGATACGGAAGTGGAAACGGTGGTCATTTGTAATGTCAAATCCTACCTGCCGAAACTCAAGGGGTTTCTGGGATCCCTGCTTGGGAAGATCCCCAAGGCAGATTCCCACGACCCGGACCATGTGCTCTTTGACGAGGCCATTGCCTCGGCCAGACCGGAACCCCCTTCCCTGGATGTTAACCCGGTTGAGGACGCTGCACTCACGCTCTATACAGGAGGCACGACAGGTGTCCCAAAGGGAGCTGTCCTCACCCACACGGCCCTTCACTCCAATGTGGTGGCCGGGCAGGAGTGGGTCCGTTTTCCTCAGGAAGAGAACGGACCTGAGGAGCGGGTTCGGAAGGGAGGGGTCCATACCTATATCGGGGTTCTCCCCTGGTACCACAGCTTCGGGCTCACTCTGGTCATGCTCATGAGCTGTGCCAATGCCTCCAAGCTCGTCTGTATTCCAAATCCTCGAGAAGGCAACCCCCCTTTCACCGGTGTACTTCAAGCCGTCCAGGAGCACAAGGTCACCATCATGGTGGCGGTCCCGACCATATACTCGGCATTTGTCAACCACCCCCTTCTGGACAAGTTCGATCTTACCTCTTTCGTTGGATGCGGCTCCGGAGCAGCCCCATTGCCCCAGGAGGTGATCAAACAATTTGAGGACCGAACCGGCGCGATCATTTTTGAAGGATACGGCCTTACCGAAACCTCACCGGTGCTCACCATCAACCCGACCAATCTGACCCAGCGGAAGATCGGTTCCGTGGGGCTCCCCCTCCCCGGCACAGACATCAAGATCATGGACCTGGAAACAGGCCTTCAGGAGCTGCCCCAGGGGGAGGACGGCGAAATTGCCGCCTGCGGTCCCCAGATCATGCAGGGATACTGGCAGAAACCGGATGCCGATGACGAGGTCTTCAGGGAGATTGAAGGCAATCGATACTTTCTGACCGGGGATATCGGCCATCTGGATGAAGATGGATTTCTCATTATCACGGATCGAAAAAAAGACCTGATCATTGTGGGCGGTTTCAATGTCTACCCCAAGGACGTGGAGGAAATCCTCTACACCCATCCCAAGGTGGCCAATGCCGCGGTGATCGGCCTGCCCGATCCCAAGGCCGGAGAGAAGGTCAAGGCCTTCATCCAGCTCAAACCGGATGTAGAGGCCACGGAAGAGGAATTCATGGAATGGTGCAAGACCAATATCTCCGGGTATAAGCGCCCCCGGGAAATCGAATTCCGGGAAGAACTGCCCATCTCCGTCGTGGGGAAGATTCTGAGACGGGTCCTGAAGGAAGAAGAACTGAAGAAAACACAGTCCACCTAATACCATGATGGGGACCCGGGGCACGGTCCCCATTTTTTAAGGGTCATGAATGTCATGGTGCTTTCTTTTGCAAGATAGCACCATGACACTTTTTTAACTGAACCCTAACGTTGACGGCGTCGTAAAAAGTCTGGAATCCCTTTAAAGCGTCATTCCGGCGAAGGCCGGAATCCAGTGATTTCAGCATGTTCTGGATGCCGGTCGAAGATCCCGTCTTCAGCGGGGATCAAGTCCGGCATGACGAATTCGGACTTTTTGCGAGTTCGTCAACGCTGCATTAATCTGTATAACTGACTATGAGGATAGGCGTAAAACAGTCGCTTTTACGAGATCGATGCTGGTTGCTTGTTGTAGCGAAGCGGAAATCCCGACTTTAGCGGGGATACTAGATGCTGGTCGAAGATCCCGTCTTTAGCGGGGATATTCAGGAGTGCTCTAATAGTCAAGTCCAAAAACATCCAGTCCTCCTGAGGCGGATAAATATCCAGGAACCAGTATCCAGAATCAGCTAATACTGGCAATGGTTTTCGTTGTAACGGCCTAGATCGAATACATAATTTTATGCAACAATAAATTGAACCCTGTTCTGAGAGAATGTTCCATGGATCATTTTGCCGTCTCCATCGTCCGCTACGAGAGCCCGATGGAATCCGTCCGCAAGGCCGTTGAAATGTCCCAGGGCCTGGATCACATGCCCTCCAATGGGAAGGTCTTTATCAAGCCGAACGTAGCCTACTGGACCAAATCGGTCCCATTTCCAAAGTGGGGTGTAGTTACCACTTCCCGGGTTGTCCATGACATGGTCCTCATCCTGAAGGAACACGGCATTCAGGACATTACCATTGGTGAAGGGACGGTCACCTGGGATCCCAGGGACAGGGAAACGGCCCGGCATTTTTACAACACCCTGGGCTATCGTACCCTTGAAAAACGCTATGGTGTCAAATTTATCAACACCTTCGAGAGGCCTTTTGACAGGGTAGAGTTGGGAGACGGGATTTTTCTGCATTTCAACAGGGACATCCTTCGAAGCGATTATGTCATAAACCTGCCCGTGCTCAAGACCCATAACCAGACAATGGTCAGCCTCGGGATAAAAAACCTGAAAGGGACCATTGATCTCAAATCCCGAAAAAAATGCCATAGCCCCGACCCTGAAAGGGATCTCAATTATATGATCTCCAGGCTCCCCTTAAAGCTGCCCCCCATGTTCGTCCTGCTGGACGGTATTTATTCCAACGAGCGGGGCCCTGCCTTTGACGGGCGGCTCAGGAGATCCGATATCCTGGTTGCCTCATCGGACCTTCTCTCCGCAGACATGGTGGGGGCAAGGATCATGGGGTTTGACCCCGCGGACGTTCCCCATCTCGTCCATGTGGCCCGCAGCCAGGGAAGACCCCTTGATCTTTCCGATGTGAAACTTGTGGGTGAGGACTTAGAACCCCTGGCCTCCCGACATGAATATGATCATGACTATGTGGAGAGCGACGATGGAACCCTCCCCCTGGCCATGGCCAAACAGGGCATCAAGGGCCTCTCTTACCCCAAGTACGACCTCTCCATGTGCACCTATTGTGCCGGCATCAATGGGCTCATTCTCAATGCCATAAGAAGCGTCTGGACAGGCCGGCCCTGGGATGACATAGAGGTCCTGACGGGAAAAATCATGACCCCTTCCCCGGGGAAGAAAAAAACCCTTTTGATCGGAAAATGCATGGTTGAGCGAAACAAGAATAATTCCCATATTCGAGAAATGATTCCGGTCAAGGGGTGTCCCCCAAAACCCGAGACCGTAGTGGAGGCCCTGCACCATGCCGGCATTCCCGTAAACCCTGCACTCTTCGAAAACATGGAGATGCTTCCCGGGTTTTTCATGCAGCGCTACGAGGGAAACCCTGATTTTGATGAGGCTTTTTTCAGGATAGAATAGATATACTGCAACGCTTGCCGCGGCACTGAGCCGGCCTTCCGTGATTCCCAGGGTGGTGGCAAAGAGGGTGTTCTCGAAAAGGAGGGTATGAAATGGCCCTGAACCTGAACAGCATCGGGAAAAAAATTGGTCCGCTGACCAAGGAATACTCCTGGAAGGATGTGGTGCTCTATGCCATGGGCGTGGGCGCCGGCTTTGATGACCTGGAGTATTGTTTTGAACATCGGCTCAAGGTGATTCCCAGCTTCTCCATCGGGAGTGTTTTTGATTTTCTGGCCAGTGTCGGGCTGGATTCGGAGGCCGACCTGGCAGGCATACTCCATGGGGAGCAGGATATTATTTTCCATAATCCTATCCCCATCGAAGGGACCCTGAGCACGGAAGGTGAAATCACCCACATCTACGATAAGGGACCGGACAAGGGTGCCCTCGTGAAGGCGGAGGCTGACACCTATCATTCCAACGGCCAAAAACTTTTCACCAATATCTTTACTCTCTTCTGCCGGCTGGACGGAGGCTTTGGGGGTGAGGACGCCCCAAAGGAGATCATGGCGTTCCCGGACAGACCCCCCGATTTTGAGGAGAAGGCACTGCCCCCGGCAGACCAGCCTCTCCTCTACCGGCTCTCGGGAGATATATTTCAGCTGCACGTGGACCCGGATTTTGCAAAGGCGAGCGGTTTTGAAAAGCCCATCATGCACGGACTTTGTACCCACGGCTACGCCTGCCGGGCGGTCATCAAACACCTGTTTCCAGGGGAACCGGAGCGCATGACCCGATTCCGGGTACGCTTTTCACGCCCTATTTATCCGGGCGTCCCCATGCATACCCGGATCTGGAAGGAAGAAGAGGGAAAGGCCTTTTTCCGGGTCATCAATGGAGAAAGCGGTGAGGTGGTCATTGACCGGGGCATCGTGGAGTGGATGGACCGGAAAGAGATGGAAAAAAGGGCCGGGAGGCAGGGCATTCGATTTGATGATCGTGTGGCCATAGTGACGGGGGCGGGGGCCGGTCTGGGCCGGGTCTATGCCCTGGAACTGGCCAAACGGGGTGCCAGGGTAGTGGTCAACGACCTGGGGGGGGCAAGGGACGGCATTGGAGAAACCTCAGCCCGTGCGGCGGACGCTGTGGTGGAAGAGATCAGGGCCCTCGGTGGAGAGGCCGTGCCCTGTTACGATTCCGTAGCCACGGTTGAAGGGGGAGAGGCCATTGTGAACACGGCC
>JAFDIX010000246.1 GCA_019307805.1 Deltaproteobacteria bacterium
TTATAAAGGTTGTACCGGCTGCCACGGCAAAATCAAAGAATATCGAGACAAGGTTGAAAAAACAGGCTATTTCTCTGGAGGACAAGATCGTGACTCAACTGATACCCCTGAAGTACGCCGTCCCCAGCGATCTGAAAAAGCTTTTGGATCCCTTTATTTCCAAGAGCAGTCTTATTGTGCCCTATGCCCCCACAGGCACATTGATTGTCACAGATGTGCTTTCCAACATCAAACGTCTGATGAAGATCATAGAAGAGATTGATGTGGAAGGTATCGGCGAGGAGATATCGGTCGTACCCCTTGAACACGCTACGGCATCGGTAATGGCAAAATCCTTGAGTTCTATCTTCCAAAGAAGAACCGCCGCAAAGGCAAAAAGGCCTGCAGGGGGAGGCGCCATAAGGGTTACTTCTGATGAAAGAACAAACACCCTGATCATATTGGCATCTGAAAATGATACCCGAAAAGTCAGACAACTGATTAAACTGCTGGACACGGAAATCCCCCGGGGCGAGGGAGACATCCATGTCTATTACCTTCAGAATGCCAATGCCGAAGATCTGGCTTCGGTTCTGAAGTCCATTCCTTCCGACCAGAAAGCGGCTGCAAAAAGGGGAAAGGCACCTATCGTTTCCCAAGACGTCCAGATTGTTGCAGACAAGGCGACCAATTCACTTGTCATTACGGCCAACAAGAGCGACTACATTGTCCTTGAGAGTGTGATTAAGAAGTTGGATATCACCCGGAGCATGGTTTACATTGAAGCGCTCCTTATGGAAGTCGATGTGACGAAAGACTTTGCCCTTGGCGTGGAGTGGATGATTGGAAAAGATATCGGCACCTATCAGGGCAATGATGTTATCGCCTTTGGCGGCTCAACTGCGGCAAACAGCAACATTGATGAAGCCATTCAAGGTGCCCTGTCTCCCGGTCTGATGATGGGCGTCGTGGGTGAGGCAATTACAATCGGAGATATATCATTTCCCAGCATTGCGGCTGTGATAAGGGCCTATGAGGGGGATTCCGACGTGCACATCCTGTCAACCCCGCAGCTCATGACAATAGACAATGAAGAAGCAGAGATTGTGGTGGCAGACAATATCCCCTATCTGACCAGTCAGGAAGCTTCAACAGAAGGCTCTCTAAATAGAATAAGTTACAACAATTACGAATTCAAGGACGTGGGGGTGACCCTCAACATCACACCGCAGATTAACCAGGAACGGTTTGTCCGCCTGAAAATAAGACAGGAAGTGTCAGAGGTTGTGGGCACAGAAGGAACGGGATTACCCATCACCCTGAAACGGCAGGCCAAGACCACTGTCGTCATAAAAGACGGCCATACGGTGGTCATCGGCGGTTTGATCGCTGAAGTAATGAGTAAAGGGGATTCCCAAACCCCCTGCCTTGGCAATATCCCCGGACTTGGATGGCTTTTCAAATCGACCGCGACTTCCGGAGACAAGAAGAATCTTTACATATTCATAACGCCGCACATTGTTGAAAATCCGGAAGAAGCACACGAGGTTTTCGAAGACAAAAGAGACGACATCGAAGGAATTAAAGAAGGCGTCATAAAGTTATACAGGACTCCGTGGTCAGAGGGCCAGGAGGTAGGCAAAAAAAAGGCAGAGTAGCAAAGTGCTTCTGCCCCTGAGTTTAGATATGAAACCAATCGGAAAAATATTATCGGAAACCTGCGGTCTTTCTGAAGAGGTTCTCAACGAGGCCCTCCGTGTCCAGGAAGAAAAGGGAGGGCGGATCGGAGAGATTCTGATACGCCAGAAGGTCATCCAGGAACCCGATCTCTTGAAGGCCCTGAGCATACAGCAAAACCTCCCCTATTCTTCTACCCTGCCCCAGGATGATTTGAGTACTGATTTTACACAAACGGTTCCGATCCAGTTTCTCAAAAAGCATAAAATGGTACCCGTGATTACCTCTAAGAAGAAAGCCATTGCCGTCAATGATCCGTTCCTTTTTCAGGCCCTGGACGATCTCCGCCTTATCCTGGACATGGAGGGTGCAGGCGTTGTGCTTTCACCATTCTCCGATATCCTTTCGGCAATCAATTTTGCCTATGACATGAGCGGCAGTTCCGCTGAACAGGTCATTGAAGACATGCATGAAGAAGACACGGATCAGCTTTATTCCGCCATCGAAGAGACAGGCGATCTTCTTGATGACACAAGTGATGCCCCCATCATTAAACTGGTCAACCTGATGCTCTCCCAGGCCGTAAAAGACGGCGCCAGCGATATCCATATAGAGCCAGCTCAAAACAAGGTCACCATCAGAAGCCGTGTGGACGGGATACTGTATAATATGCTCTCCCCGCCCAAGCATACTCAATCGGCGCTGATCTCGCGCATCAAAATCATGGCGGATTTGAATATAGCCGAAAAAAGGCTTCCCCAGGATGGAAGGATCGAGATCAAAATCGCAAACAAGAATATAGACATCCGCGTCTCAACCCTTCCAACGGCCTTTGGCGAACGCGTGGTGATGCGTCTGCTCGATAAATCAAACGTTTTACTCAAGCTTTCCGAAAGTGGCATGCCCGAAGATAATTTTAAAAAATTCAACCGCCTTATCCATTCCGCACACGGGATTCTCCTGGTTACCGGACCAACGGGGAGTGGAAAGACGACGACTCTTTATGGTGCCCTTTCCACAATCAATAAGACCGATATCAATATCATCACAATTGAAGACCCTGTTGAATATCAGATTCAGGGGATCGGCCAGATTCAGGTCAACCCCAAGATAGACCTTACATTTGCCAGGGGGTTGCGTTCGATTGTTCGTCAGGACCCTGATGTGATCCTTGTGGGAGAGATAAGGGATCTGGAAACCGCAGAGATTGCCATACAGTCTGCCCTGACAGGCCATCTGGTGTTTTCAACGCTGCACACCAATGATGCCGCAAGCGCAGTGACCCGCCTTATTGACATGGGGATAGAACCTTTTCTGATCACCTCTTCAGTGCTTGGGATATTGGCACAAAGACTTGTACGCGTCATCTGCCGTGACTGTAAGGAGGAATACACCCCCGACGCAGAGTCCCTGAAAAATATAGGGATAACGCCTGAAATGGCTGCGGGCAAAAAAATCTACCGTGGCACAGGCTGCCCCTCGTGCATCAATACAGGGTACAAGGGAAGAATAGGTGTGTTTGAATTGATGATTCTGGAGGATACAATTAAGAATCTTATATTAAAGACTTCCGATTCCAATGCCATCAAGCGAAAGGCCGTGGAACTGGGCATGAGAACCCTGCGCCAGGATGGGGCGAGAAAGGTATTTGACGGCATTACCACTATCGAAGAAGTCTTCAGAGTTACGCAACAGTGATAAAGAATCCGGGTCCTGAAGGCTTGGCTTTGGGTTACCCCTGGAAGGGGCTGTTTATATAGCTATCTTTTTGCGGGAGTGCTGGAGTAGTGGAGTATTGGAAAACAAATGAGCAAAACACTTCGGAATGTATGTGATTTTGGAAGACTCTGTTTTTTTCTGACCTCAAGATGAGCAGTTCTGAATGCCTCTTCTTCCCCCGTCGGAGACGGGATCTTCGACAATACTCCAGTGCTCCATCACTCCAGTACTCCGTATACAGAACACGTTACGACAGAGCCTTCTCTCTCTGATCTTGCCATGAGGACAAGGCTTTGAAAGCAGAGTAAACCTCAAGTTACATCTTATATTTTCCAAAATCATCAGGATTGAGACCCTCAAGCAACTTCTGCCACTTCTGCCCTTCTTCCGATTTATCCTCGGCTTCCGGTTTCAGGTCTATCTCTTTGGATCTATTAATTATCTCTTCGTCAACAAAAATAGGGGCACTCACTCTCAGGGAAAGGGCGAGGGCATCACTGGGCCTGGCGTCGATAGACATTTCTTTTTCACCCTGCTTGAAATGGATGAGGGCAAAATAGGTGTTTTCTTTAAGATCACAGACCTCGATCTTTGAGACCTCAATATTTACCATCTCCAGCATATTATTCAATAAATCGTGAGTCATCGGCCTTGAAAATTTGATACCCTCAAGCTCACTGGCAATAGCTGTTGCCTCCAATAACCCTATCCAGATAGGAAGGGTTTTATCACCATCAACCTCCCGCAAAATAACAATAGGACTGTTTGTAAGGGGGTCCACAGTTAAGCCAGATATGTTCATCCGTGTATACATGTTTTTCTCCAGGAATTCTTGGCAGCTTCAACTTACTGACATCGATATTCTATATTCTTAACCACACTATATTTTTTTGTCAACGCCGATTCTCAGACAATATAGTGATAATAAAACCATATTAAGGGAAAAGCTGATCCGACTGCTACAACCATAAAAAGGACACATTATTTGCCTCCTGATTGGTCCGCAATGTATTTTTTCAGAAACCTTAAATCGTTGTCAGCTATTTCGGTAAATTTCACTCCCATACCTGAAGCCTTCTCGGGACTACTTTCTTCCTTTTTGCGAGACCACACCACTTCACATTTGATTTCCATCTGTTCCTGCTTGCCGGGGACCTTCAGTTTGAGACGGAACTGATGCCCAGGCTGCAGCGGGTTTTCCGCCCTAATGGAAAGACCGCCCGAACTGATATTGTCTGTGTAAGCACGAACAAAGGATTTTCGATCCTTGAATACCAGCGACAAGGCTTTGGGAATTCTAGGCTCAATTCGGGTTGAGTAGTCACTCGCACGATCCAGCATCTTTCTAAAACGATGGGTTATGGCAACCAATATAGTTCGGAATTGGCTTGAAAGCTTATTGAACTCACTGTCTAAAAAATCACGGTCAATGATGCCGACGGTTGTCATACCAACGGCCCTTGCCGTAGCGGTACGCGTAAAACCTCCGATGAAGACCAACTCTCCGAAAACCTCTCCAGGTCCGAGCACTTCTATAATTTTGGTCTCATCACCCACTTGTTTTGATATTTCCACAGAACCCGAAACAATCATATAGATCCAGTCTCCGGAGCTACCCTCTTTAAAAACGATCTGCCCATCCTGATAGGTCTCCTCAATAGCCAAATTATGTACGCCCACGCTATCCATCAGATCCTCCAGTATTTTCTGTCTGCCAAGGGTTCTGGTTCTTTTTAGTCAATTGTTTCTCTCCCTGATTGACGTTAAATCAAATCATTAACGGTGTCAAGGACCTACAAACGCGACAAACGAGCCGAAATTGTTCATCATACTGATATTTCATTTGCATCTTGCTCTCTGTCGTGGCTGAAATCGCATTATTTAGTTACTTAAGACCTAACACCTAAAACTTAAAACCGAGTAAAAAGACTATTTTTGATTTTTACGAGACCATCAACTTTGATGAACTCGTAAAAAGTCCGATTTAGACGGTTTCGTAAAAAGTTCAAATTCAAGGCGTGCAAATTTTGTAATCATGAGGCGTACTTATCGTACGTTGAATGATTGCGAAA
>JAFDIX010000964.1 GCA_019307805.1 Deltaproteobacteria bacterium
CCGGTCTCTTTGGACCAAGTTGTTCCCCGACTTAGACCTGGCGGAAGGAAGAAACTCTGTGACGTGTTCGAGACCCAAGACACAATCCTTCTCTTCCGTCATTCTTATGGTTTTACCGATAAAGGAAAGCTTTTATTTTCAAAGAACAATTACGCATATTTTCATCATACAAGGCACAGAGTTCACAGAGTGTTATTGTCTTTTTTACTTTCCGCTGTGAGAGCGGAAAGCAAAATGGCACTGCCCTTCGGGCAATCATGAATCCTAGATGGAATTGTTGTCGTGTTAATCCAGTTTTATGTACAGCATGGTTAAGTCAGATCATCGTTCTGCCAAAGGCAGAACAGAGTGATTTTCATTTGCCGGCTCCCCGGCAAATGAAAAATTATTGGTCTCTGTGTGCTCTGTGTCTCTGTGGTAAGCCTGCTCTACATTCCGGTTATATCATTTCGAAGGTCTTCCATGGTTTCCCACACTTCATCCGCTTCTATATCCAGCATGCACCGGAAATCATCCGGACATTCCTTTTTGAGGCAGGGCGCACAATCTGTATCGTGCCGGACCACCCTTGAATTTTTTCCACGGGGTCCTGTGGCAACAGCATCTGTGGACCCGAAAACAGCCACCAGGGGCACCTTAAGGGCGGCTGCGGCATGCATGAGACCCGAGTCATTGGTCACAAAAAAATGGCATTTTTTGATCAGGGCCAATGCCTCGTCAAGGGATGTCTTCCCGGATAAATCAAGGGCGTTTCCTTTCATGGACTGTACCACACCCCCGCACACATCCTGCTCTCTCTTGCTGCCAAAAACAAGGAGCTTTGCCCCCCATCTCTCCACAGCCCTGTCCCCGATAGAGGCAAAGCGTTCTTCAGGCCACCTTTTGGCAGGCCCGTATATGGCCCCTGGGCTGAGGCCCAGGAGGAAGTCATCTTCCCCGATCCCATTGGCGGAGAGTAGGTTCGTGGCAGAATCAAGGGCTTTATGGCCTACATGGAGAACCGGTTCACGACTCTTTGCCTCCCAACCCATGGCCCTGAGAATGGCCAGGTAATACTCCACCTGGTGTTCTTTGGTGATCTCTTCGTCCCTGATCACGGCATGGGAAAGTAAAAACCCCCTTCCCTGTGTATTATACCCCACCCTGTATTTCACCCCGCCAATAAAGGCCAGAAAGGCTGCCTCAAATGCATTTTGAAAGAGGATAGCCAGATCAAAACCGCCTTGCCTGATCTGATGTCCCATCCTGAGGGTTTCGACCAGATCCCATGGATAACCCCGGCTTTTGGCAAAGGGCAAGGCGGCATCCACCGCAGGATGGTTTTCAACCATGGGGACGACCCAGGGTCTCGCAAGGACCGTGATGGTGCTGTCGGGAAAGTTCTCGCGCACCGCCTCAAGGGCAGGGAGGGTCATGACCGCATCTCCCACCCAGTTCGTTGCCCGTACCAGGATCCGCTGGATCTTTGATTTATCTATAGGTATTTTCCCTCTAACTTCCATCATACCATCAACTCTTTTTCACCGTCTCAGCGGAAAGCAAAAAGGAAAAACCTCTGTGAACTCTGTGCCTCCGTGGTGAATCATCGGTTTCCTTTTCCGACTTCCATTCTTGCCTTCACCAGCCCAAAAAAAGCATCCCTGTCCGAAAGCACCCAGTCCTTCTCCGTTGTGAGCAGGCAGTCGGCTTTTGATGATTCCTTCCGGGTGACCAGGTCTTTAAGCTCAGAATTGGTGAAAAAATGATGGTCCTTAAAGCCTTTGAAATAAACCACTTCCGCCCCAAGCCCCTCAAGGGTTTCTTGAAATACCTCCGGTCTTGCAATGCCTGCAAATGCCGCTACCCGTTTTCCCTGCAGGAATCCTGGTTCCTCATCGTTGTCCCTGTTTGGAAAAATGATCTTTCCCGGAACGTGATCACTCCTGAAAACGGGCTTTCCCGGAAACTCCCGGCCCAGCATGGCCTCGGCCTCTGCAGCCCCCCCTTCCCCGCTGCATCGCGTCAGTACAAAGGCGTGGGCACGCTTCAAATACCCCTCGGGCTCCCGCAGGGGGCCCCGGGGCAAAAGGAAGCCGTTCCCCAATGGCCTGGCCGCATCCATGAGAACCAGGTCCAGATCCCTTTCCAGGGCAATATGCTGGAAACCGTCATCCAGGATGAAACAATTGGTCCCGTATTTTTCATGGGCCAGCATACCTGCATCATAACGGTTCCTGGACACGATGACAGGAACCCCCTTTAGCCGTCTGGCCATGAGATAGGGCTCGTCCCCGGCCTCATCAGGACCGGCTCTTATGCCATCCCCATCAGATACCTCAAGCACATTGTTTTCATGACTCCCCCCATACCCCCTGGAGAGCACGGCCACTTCAAATCCCTCATCCCTGGCCCACTTGGCCAGCAGACAGGTGGCCGGTGTCTTGCCCGTCCCGCCGACCGTGAGATTTCCGACACTCACGGTAAACCCGGGAAGGGCCTGCCTGGTGCGGAACCTCCAGGCAAGATGGTACAGCCTGACCCCGGCGCTGTATAGCAAAGAGCACACCGCCAGCAACGGGGTGACAGGTGTGAACCTGTCCGATGCATGTATTTTGGACCAGTCCATAGATTCCACGAGATTTTTCATGAATGGCGTGAGATATCACGATCCGGGCAAGTATAGACTTTTTGGAAGGCTAACGGTAGGATTTTCTGGAACTTCTGGTGTTTCAAGCACAGCCTGTGAATCAGACTGTGTATTATCTCTCTCCGAATTTCTGCCCCTGCTGGACTGAGAGCCAGTATGACAGGGCATTGAAATTAAACTTGACTTATTCTTTGTTATTTGAAATCATTAAACCTAATAAAATATCCACGTATAAGTGCCAAGAATTATTTGTTATGCAGGAAATTTTTCCGTTTTAACCCAATATCATGGAAAAATTTCCGCTCACTCAATAGTTGACGCGCCTTCGGCGCGTCAATGCGGAGTTGAGCGAAGCAAGGCTCCGCTCAACTCCGCATTCGGCAGATAAGATTCAGTATACTGGAAATTAAAAAATGAAAACTACGCAATATTTTGATTATATGAGGAAACGGCCTGATCGTGCTCAAATCAAAAAGAATTGGATAGAATCAGTTATTGAGAAACCTGAGAAGATAAAAACCCAATCCGATGGCAGAATCAGAAAATGGGCTAAAATACCAGAAGCAGAAAAATACTTGAGGGTTATCTTGCTCGAAGACGGCGAAACGGTTCATAACGCATTTTTCGATAGATCATACAAGGAGGAATAAAATATGAAAGTGAAATATTTTTCTGATACGGATACTGCTCACGTTGAATTCACAGACAAAGAAGTCATTGAGACTAAAGAGATAAGTGAAAATATCTATATTGA
>JAFDIX010000247.1 GCA_019307805.1 Deltaproteobacteria bacterium
CTTGCGCTGCTTCCCGTTTCAATGGATTGGGAGATCAACGCATCAATGGCTGTGTCGTCAAAGGTGACATCCACTTCAAGCTTCTCAAACAGGGTCGTTTCTTCCGCTTTGATCTGGTCGTACATTTCTCTGAAATCCTCAAGGGCCGTGTTGATATCAGAGACAGTCTTCAGATAAAGATTGGCGATGAGCC
This sequence comes from Deltaproteobacteria bacterium, assembly GCA_019307805.1. Lineage (GTDB taxonomy): Bacteria > Desulfobacterota > DSM-4660 > Desulfatiglandales > HGW-15 > JAFDIX01. Next base: position 194 of record JAFDIX010000247.1, read on the forward strand.
CTATCCTTTTCTCCGAGACCTCCAATCCGGAAAGCTGAGGAAAATGCGATCTCCTGCTCTCGATAAATGCCTGGAGGTCAGCAAGCTCCTGTTCTTCCGCCTTCCTGAACCTCTCCAGCCTTTCCTCATCATCAGGATTTTTGCACAGGATTGCCAACTCCGTCTCAGGATGATCAACCAGTTCCGGGGTGACCAGCAATCTCTTGATATCGGTAGAGGGCAGATGCTTCTCAAAGGCAATGAGCACCCGTTCCATGGCCCCCACCAGACCCCTCGCTCCCGTCATTTCTTTTGCAGCCATTGCGGCGATCTTTTCCAGGGCCTTTTCTTCAAACTTCAAATCAATCCCGTAGGCCCTGAAATCCTGCCTCTTGCTGAGAATAATGGGATTATTGGCGTTTCGGAGAATCTCACACAAATCCTCCTTGTTCAAAAGGTCAAAAACAACCACCACAGGGAGCCTGCCGACAAATTCCGACTCAAACCCGAATTGTATCAGATCCTGGGCCGTTACCTCCTTGAGAATATCCCAGGGGACCTCGCTGGGTCGGACATCCGCCTCAAAGCCTATTCCCTGCCGCTGGAGACGTTTTTTAATGATTTCCGCCAGATCACCAAAGGCGCCGCTCATAATAAAGAGGATGTTTTTGGTATTCACAACCTTTTTTTCTTTTTTCCCGGTACGGCGATAGTTTTCAATGGCCTGAATCTGGGAAACAGCGTCGTGGGGAACCTTCAAGTCCACCTCTGTTTCTTCCATGGGCTTCAAAAGGGCACGCTGTACCCCTGTCCTGGATACGTCGTGACCAATGATGTTTCTCGCTGAAGCGATTTTATCAATCTCATCAATGTAGATAATTCCATTTTCCGCCAGAGACATATCATCATTGGCCTCTTGCACGAGATCACGGATAAGGTCTTCTACATCACCTCCCACATATCCGGTTTCGCTGAATTTGGTGGCATCACCCTTGACAAAAGGCACCCCCAGGTTCTGTGCAATCAGTTTTATCATGTAGGTCTTCCCCACACCGGTGGGGCCGATCATGAGCACATTGTTTTTGATCATGCCGACACCAACGGTCTTCTTCTTGCCGGCATGCCTTTTGAGGTGAGTGATCCTGTTGAAATGGGTACATATCTTCGTCGCCAAAACCGCTTTTGCACGCCCCTGCTTCACGACAAAACTGTCCAAATGTGCCTCAAGTTCCTCCGGCAGCATATCAAAGATCAGGGTCTCTTCTCCCTTTTCCCCTTCCCGGCCTTCATCAGTAGCGTCCTCCTGCTCTTTGGGGAAAAGAAAGGGAGATATGATCTTAATGCGATTCCCGTATTTCTTGGACAGGTAATCACTCAATTCCTTCTCCAACTCCTTTTGGTTGGGAAGCTTACCCCTTTCATCCTTTTCATTCATGATTTCATCTTCCATATTTACCTCAATGTTTTATCTATAAACACTTCAAATTACTAAGAAAGCAGTTGTTTTCATACAAAACATTCGCTCTCAAAATATATCCACTGCTCCGAATGATTGCAACCCCTATCCCCTGATCCCAAATCCACCGTCTCATTTTCCCTTCAGGGAGGACCGATCGCTTGTCCGCTTATAGGCGGGACGAGCAACCTGGATGATGCCTTGATGGTGGATCAGGGCCATGGTTCCCGGTTGACTCCGATCTGCTTTTCTTTTACATTGGATTCCCTCTTTTGATCTTACATTAAACAAGCAGGGAGTGTGAACATGGTGTCCCGACTGGAGATTGCACTCAAGAACGATCTAAAAGATGCCGAAGGCGCCGGGGTAACCAAAAAGGCCATAGATTACTTTGGGTCCCCCGTGCAGGATATCCGGGTCATTCGTGTTCTCACTATGGACACAAGCCTGGATGCGGATGCATTGGAGCTGGCCAGGACACGGATCTTCACAAATCCCGTCATAGAAGAATCCTCCTTTTCCCCGATGGCCGATGAATTTGACTGGCTGATCTGGGTCGGGCTTAAACCCGGGGTCAGGGATACCGCCGGGAGCACTGCGGTTGAAGCCATGGAAGACCTCCTTGGAACAAAATTGAAGGAGGGAGAGAACGTCTACACATCCAAGCTTTTCAGTATCAAGGGTGACCTTTCCGAGGATCAGACCACGGTCATTGCCCGAGAGATTCTTGCCAATGATATCATACAACAGTGGAGAGTCTATAACAGAGAAAGCTGGAATTCTGAAGAAGGCATTGGATTCATCGTGCCGAAGGTCACTCTGAACCATGAGCCCCGGGTGACGGCCATTGCCATTGGAAGTGATGAGGAATTGAAGGAAATATCCCTGGAGCGGAACCTCGCCCTCCAATCCAGTGATATCCCTGTTATCAGAGAGTACTTCTTAAGACCGGACGTGCTGGCCGAGCGCAAAAAAGTAGGGCTTGACCTACCCACGGATGTGGAACTGGAATATATCTCCCAGGCTCGCAGCGACCATTGCAACCACAATACCTTTCAAGGACTTTTTCATTACCATGACATTTCCACCGGTGAACGGACAGTGGTGGACAGCCTGTTCAAAACCTGCATTGAGGCCCCTACCCTTGAAATGCAGGAAAAAAAGGACTGGGTCCTCTCGGTACTCTGGGACAATGCGGGAGTGGCACGATTTGATGATGCCCATTCCTATGTAATTACCGGTGAGACCCACAACAGCCCTTCCAACATGGAGGCATACGGTGGATCGCTCACCGGCATTGTAGGGATTTATCGGGACCCCATGGGGACGGGAAAGGGTGCAAAGCTTATCCTGGGGATGTACGGGTACTGCGTCGGGCATCGTGATTATAACGGGGAGTTGAACCCGCACCTCCACCCCAGACGCCTTCTGGACGGTGTGATTGAGGGAGTAAAGGACGGCGGCAACAAGAGCGGGGTCCCCACGCCCTTTGGCCAGATACTTTTTGACGACGGCTATATGGGCAAATGCCTTGTCTTTGTAACAGCCCTCGGGATCATGCCCTCCCTCATCCAGGATGAGGCGTCCCACCTGAAGCGCACCAGCCCGGGTGAATTGATCGTTATGTCCGGCGGACGGGTGGGCAAGGACGGCATCCACGGCGTCACGGCTGCTTCCGAAACCTTTACCGAGCACACACCTGCGGGACATGTACAGATCGGGGATCCATACACCCAAAAAAAGATGCATGATTTTCTGATTCAGGCGAGGGATGAAGGCCTCATGGCCTACATTACCGACAATGGGGGTGGCGGGCTCTCCTCATCAATCGGTGAATCCGCCCGTTTCAGCAACGGGTGTCATGTAGATCTGGACCGTGTCCCACTCAAGTACGACGGCCTTGACCAGTGGGAGATCTGGATTTCCGAATCCCAGGAGAGAATGACCATTGCAGTGAGGCCGGAACACATCGATCGTTTTATGGCGCTCTCTGAAGAGCATGCCGTGGAGAGCACGGTCATAGGGGAATACAATGACTCCGGTTACCTGAGGCTGGATTATGAGGGGAAACCCTGCGCCTACATAAGCATGGACTTGCTCGAAACCGATTTTCCCCAGTGGAAATTTGAGGCGGAATGGCTCCCTCCCGAGATGAGGGGTCTCAGCGAGCCTGTCCTGAAAGAACCGACTGAACATGGACCCCTCCTCAGGGATATGCTGGCCCGGCCCAACATTTGTTCAAAAAACTGGATCGCCAGGCAATATGATCATGAGGTGCAGGGAGGCAGTGTCATCAAACCCCTGGTGGGTAAAGGACGGGACATGCCCGCCGATGCCGCTGTTATACGGCCCGTCCTGGATTCCCAGGCAGGTATGGCGGTCACCCAGGCCATGATTCCCTTCTACTCTCAGATCGACACCTATCACATGACAGCCGTGACCATTGATGAGGCGGTGCGGAGGGTCCTGGCTGTAGGTGGAGACCCGGATCACATCGGCGGTGTGGATAATTTTTGCTGGCCCACGATTCAATACGACCCGGTTGAAAACCCCGATGGGAAATACAAGGCCGCACAACTGGTCAGATCCAACTGGGCACTGAGAGACACATGTCTCGCCTATGGCATTCCCCTTCTGTCCGGTAAGGACAGCATGTATATTGACGGCAACCTGGAAGGGCCCTTTGGGGAGCGAAGAAAGGTATCGGGTCTCCCCACCCTTTTGTTCACTGCTTCGAGCGTGCTGCCGGATATCAATATGTGCACGAGCATGGATGCCAAGTTCCCCGGGGATCTGGTCTATGTGCTGGGAGAGACGGGCAACGAACTGGGCGGCAGCGAATATTATCAGCGCATGGGAAAAGTGGGGCTCCATGTGCCCCGAGTCAACCCGGAAGCTTTCTGGCCTCTCTATCTCTGCCTGTCCCGTGCGATACAGAAAGGCCTGGTCTCCTCTGCGCATGCTGTGGCAAGAGGTGGATTGGCCGTCCACCTGGCCCTGGTTGCCATGGCCGGCGAATTGGGGATGGAGATTTCCCTTGAAAAATGTCCCGTCCCTGATGCCTTGAACGATACCCAGATCCTTTATTCGGAATCTGCAGGCCGTTATGTGGTGACGGTTGATCCTCAAAAAAGGGAACCCTTTGAACAGGCCTTTTCAGGCATGAAAATCGCGTGCATTGGGAAGACCACCGAATCGTCCCTGTTTCGGGTGCAGAACCAAATGGGGAACAGCATTATTGAGGAGGATGTGCTCCTGCTTAAGGAAAGTTGGAAAGGGGTTTTTGGAGGGCTGATATGATTCCCGTGAGAGCACTCATTCCTACCGGCTACGGCCTGAACTGTGATTATGAGACGGACTATGCACTCAAAATGGCAGGGGCGGAATCCTGCAGGGTGCATATCAATGAATTGATCAAAGGGGAGTCCTCCCTCTCAGGTCTTGAGCAGTACCACATGATGGTGGTGGGCGGAGGATTCAGTTGGGGCGATGATCACGGGGCAGGCGTGCTCCTGGCTTCAAAGATGAAATTTAATCTGGGTGAAAAGGTCGCACAATTCCTGGAGCAGGGGAACCTGGTCATCGGAATATGCAATGGCTTTCAGACCCTGGTCAACTGGGGGCTTCTTCCCGGTTTTGATGGGAACTACCAGGAGCGGCGCGTGGCCATTACCTACAACGACACTGGAAATTTTATTGATACCTGGGTGCGCCTCAAGATCAACCCTGAATCACCCTGTGTCTTTACCAGAGGCATCCCCTCTATCGAATTGCCCGTGCGACACGGAGAAGGAAAATTTTATGCCGAGGGAA
>JAFDIX010000248.1 GCA_019307805.1 Deltaproteobacteria bacterium
CCGTATGGGCGCCCTGGATTTTGCCGGGGGGACAGTGGTACACATCAGTTCAGGCGCATCGGCACTTGCCGCAGCCCTGATAATAGGAAAACGCATCGGCTATGGGAGTACGGCCTATATCCCCCACAATCTACCCATGACCATCACTGGGGCTGCAATCCTGTGGTTCGGGTGGTTCGGGTTCAATGCGGGGAGCGCCCTCGCATGTAATGGTTTAGCGGCAAGTGCCTTTGTGGTCACCCACGTTGCGTCTGCACTCGGAGCACTCACGTGGAGTATGATGGAATGGATCCACAGAGGGAAGTCAACTACTCTCGGGGCGGCCAGCGGGGCTGTGGCAGGTTTGGTGGCCATTACGCCGGCTTCCGGATTTGTGGGACCGGTTTCTTCAATTATTATCGGTGGGTTAGCAGGCATAATCTGCTACAGCGCGATATTGCTGAAGTCGAGGTTGGGCTATGATGATTCCTTGGACGTTGTCGGTATTCATGGGTTTGGAGGGACCTGGGGTGCCCTGGCTACTGGTCTCTTTGCCAGCACCGCCATCAACCCGGATGGCGCCAACGGTCTCTTTTTCGGCAATCCCGGTCAACTCTGGATCCAGTTTGTCTCGGTCATTGCCTCCATGGCCTTTGCATTTTTCATGACCTTGATCATCCTCAAAGTTGTTGATCTGATCATAGGCTTGAGGGTAACAGAGGAAGAGGAGATAAGGGGTCTGGACATCAGTCTGCATAATGAAACAGGATACAGTTTTTAGTGTCCAACCATAAATGGTCTTTTGGCCCAATATCTGTGTTATGCTCAAAAAATAATCCTCGGAATATCAAATATATGCCTGTGGTTATTTTATTCGCATGCCTTGATCTTGAACAAAAATCCTCATTTCTGGATGAACACTAATTAAGGAGAAATACCATGAAAAAAATAGAAGCCATAATCAAGCCTTTTAAATTGGATGAGGTCAAAGATGGCCTTTCCGGTGTTGGAGTAAAAGGACTCACCGTCAGCGAGGTCAAAGCATTTGGACGTCAACGGGGGCACAAGGAGGTCTACCGTGGGGCAGAATATCAGGTGGATTTTGTGTCCAAGGTCAAAATTGAGGTGGTGATGGAAGCCGAACTGGTACCGGAAGCCGTCAAGGTGATCCAGGAAAAGGCCCGAACAGGCCAGATCGGAGACGGCAAGATCTTTGTATTCCCGGTGGAGGAGGTAATCCGTATCCGTACAGGTGAGACCGGAAAAGAGGCCATATAATTGGAAATTTTAAACTGGAAATTTGATACTCGTTGCTCGTTACGGGTTACTCGTTCGGTTCCTTGCGCCTCCATCATAAATCATCCCCGCCCTAAATCTGGTCAAGGCGGGATTTACGCTACGCTCCAACAATCATAAGTCAAAATGTCTGCCTTCGAAGAACTTAAAGAATCGAGAAACCGGCTGATCTCCCTGTTGCCGGCGTCTCAGTCCATGATCGCCTTTCATGCCGATCATACGGAGATCATGGATCAGTATTTCCGTGGAAGTCTCCAAGAGAGCGAGGCCGGTCACCGCCTTTTCTCCAAGAGGACCCCATTTGCCTTTTTAGCCGTGGGAGGTTACGGCCGGAAAGAGCTTTCTCTTCATTCGGACATTGATATCCTGATCCTGTTTGGTTCCAGGATACCATCCTTAGCCAAAGGACTAACAGAGGAGATTTTTTATCCCTTATGGGACCTCGGCCTTGATCTCGGATATGGGACCCGCACCATCAAGGATTGCCTGAGGCTTTCTAAGGATGATTTTGAAGTCCTCACCTCCATGATGGATGCCCGTTTCTTATGCGGTGATTCACGTCTTTACCTGAATCTCATGGGGTCTCTTGAAAAAAAGGTGATCTCAAAAAGAGCAGTTGCATTCAGCAGGTGGTTAGAGGACATGTACAAGATCCGTATGGATACCTCCGGAGATGCCAGCTATCTACTTGAACCCAACCTGAAAGAGGGGATCGGTGGTCTGAGGGACTACCACCATATTCTCTGGATAGCCAAGGCCTTTTTCCGCCTGATAACGCCAAGAGACTTAGAGTACTCGGGCAAGCTCTCTCACAACGAATACCAGAGGTTGAAATCCCATTTGGATTTCATCTGGCTCGTTCGAAATCATCTACACCAACTTTCCGGCAGGCGGAATGACCGGTTAAGCTTCGAATATCAGGAAAAGATCAGCCGGAGATTAGGCTACAAAGACCGCAAAGATCTGCTCTCTGTTGAACAATTCATGGGAGAGCTCCATACGTCAATGGCCTCAATAAAATCCTTGAACCGCTCTTTTGTCAAAACCCACCTCCCAAAAGGGAAAGGCGTCACGAGGACGTTCCAGACATTTGATGCCACAGAAGATCTGCATATTCACATGGGAGAAATAGGATTCAAATCAGCAACGGACATCCTTTCAAATCCTCTCCTCCTCATGAGCATATTTGAACAAAGTTCCCACTCAGGGTGTCCTCTCTCCATGGAGGCGCGCAGATTGGTCCAGGAGTTTCTTTTTTTGGTGGATGATGCTTTCAGAAGCTCAAAAAAAGCGATCCGGAGTTTTCTAAATATCATAACCGGAAAAAACACCTTCGAGACCTTATCACAAATGCATGAAATCGGTTTCTTAAGTTCATTTGTTCCTGAATTTGGAAAGATCACAGACCGTGTTCAATTTGATGCCTACCACATTTTTCCAGTAGGGAGACATTCCCTCGAAACGGTCAGGCGCCTCAAGGGTATCCATGCTCAAAAAGAGATGCTTCTCCTGGATATTTTTTTGGAACTTTCAAACCCTGAACCGCTTTTCCTGGCGGGGCTGTTTCACGATATAGGCAAGGTCAGCAAAGAACATGCAATCAAAGGGGCTGAGATAACCAATAACATCCTTAAACGTTTCAATTACCCCAAGGACTCAGCCGAAGAGGTCCTGTTTTTGATCAAGTACCATCTTTTTCTTGTGGAAACCGCAACCCGCAGGGATCTCAATGATGAAAAGGTGGTTGTGCAGTGCGCCCGCACCATCGGCAACGCAGAAAGACTCCATATGCTCTACCTGCTCACGTGGGCTGATTCTAAGGCAACCGGACCCAGGGCCTGGAACGAATGGACCTCAAACTTAGTTCAAGAACTCTTTTTTAAGACCCTCAACATCCTCACAGGGGGAGAGCTGGCAACCGTTGATGCCTCCCAAAAGGTCAAACATACTATGGAGGAGGTTCGTTATGAGATATCCCGGCGAAAAAAAGCAGTGGAGATAGATCGGTTTTTTGAAGTGATGTCTCCAAGGTATCTGTTGGCCAGTAGGCCCCGGGATATTATTCGCCATGTTGAAATGGTCAAAGACTTGAAGGAGCTCATAAACAACCATGTAGCATCTGCATTCTCCCTTAAGGCAAGGAAAAACGATTTAGAGGACTGCTTTGAGATAACGTTTCTGGCAAAGGACAGGCCAGGGCTTTTTTCAGATGTCGCCGGCATACTTGCGCTCAACAATCTTAATATCCTCTCCGCAGATATTTATACCTGGCGGGACGGGACCGCTTTGGATATTTTTAAGGTAACAGACCCTCCTGACCCCATTAACCAGGACAAGACCTGGCAGAAGGTGAAGCGGGATCTGGAACGTGCTTTCGAAGGCAAGCTTTCTCTGGCCTATCGCCTTGGCCAGAAAGGGGCGCCATCCATCCTATCAGAAGATAAAAGGCCCTCCCGGCCGCCGCAGGTTATGGTAGATAACAGATCCTCTGATTTCTTTACCCTGATTGAAGTATTTGCAGATGACCGGGTGGGGCTTCTCTATCTTATTACCAAAACCCTGTTTGATCTCCGCTTGGATATCCGGATCGCCAAGATCGCCACAAAGGGCGATCAAATAGCAGATATCTTTTATGTGCGTGATCTTGAAGGGCAGAAAATCGCGGATGAAGAGCATCTGAGGGAGATTGAAGAGGCGTTACATTATGAACTGACCTAATGGATGCTTCACACAAAAAACCTTCGCTGATTTTCAAAAATCATAGTAACGGTTCACAGGTTCAGTGTTCAACGTTCAGGGTTAGGGAAAAAACTGAAATTGGGTTCCCACTTTCGCTTCGCTCCAGAAGGGATTTCAGACTGGGGTTAGTGGCCGACAGATCCGGCCCCATTTTCTACCTGTTACAGGCAAGAAGCCGTGGTCCTTCGGAAAAAGCCACCTCCATCTTCTGATATGAGACACTTGTCACAATGCCCATTCCAAAGGTCTTATGGGCAATCACCTCGTCCTTCTTAAACGATCCTGACATGCTGTAGTTTACCGGCTTTTTTTCCTTGAACTTTTCAGCCAGTTTCTCAAATTCTTTTGCGAAGACCTCTTCTTTGGTAACCGTACGCTTCTTTTTCTTAGGGGTCTTCGCGGGAGCCTTTTTTTTGTCGGGGCGGTACTTGTGTTCACTCCCGCAGGTCTTGCACTTCACCCTTTCGACAAGTCCTTCCTCGTTGTGGACAACTACCACGTGACTCAGCTTCCGCTTGCATTTGGTGCACCTCGTAACCAGGTCTTGAGCAACGGGGGTCCGATTTTTATCTTTTGTCATCGTTTTCCTTCCAGCAAATATTAGTACCAATCTTTCAAAATCCCGACATGTTTACGTAGGATTTTGGTTCCCGCTTATCCAAATTAGGTTAAGGTCATTGTTTTTAATTCCTTAATCTCCAAATCCAGTTTATCCGGGTTAAGTATTTATATCAAGAGAAATTAAGGCATAAGATCTTAGCGGCAAGTCCTGACTGTTGAAAAGAGAGGGGAAAGCCTCAACCGCCTCTTTCCGGGCTCGCTATTCTCCTGATGGACTTGCCTGCGAGAGACCATAAGGAGAATCTCCGCCGGGGTCTCTCTTATGTTGAAATAACCCCACGATTTTGATAAAAGATCTCTATGGAACCTGCAGAAAATTGGTGCAAATGGTCATAAGTACATGAGATCCTTTTTATTATAAGGAAAGTGAATTTAAAAATTGTATGTAGGGGGATAAACAGTCATGCCTGATGATGTTTTGGAAGAAGCCACCCAGGAAAACCCAGAGGGGCAAACCGATGAAGAAGAGAGCTTTGCCGAGCTTTTTGAGTCCTATGCCGAAGGGATGAATGAAGATATCCGCGTAGGAGACAAGGTAAAGGGGGCTATTATCTCCGTGGGCAGGGACAGCGTCTTTGTGGACACGGGAACAAGAACCGACGGTTTTGTGGAGAAGACCGAGCTTCTGGATGAAGAAGGGCAGTTCACCTTCAAGGAGGGGGATGTCCTGGAACTCTATGCGGTTGCCGTTACCGGTACGGAGATCAGGCTTTCCAAGGCCATTGCCGGAATCGGGGGGGCGGGACTCCTGAGGGATGCCTTTGAAAACGCTATTCCGGTGGAGGGAAGGGTGAAGGCTGTGATC
>JAFDIX010000249.1 GCA_019307805.1 Deltaproteobacteria bacterium
GGAAAGACAATGAGGAGGAAGTACTATGGGGGGTGACCTATCGCATCGTGACGATATTTTTGAAAATAGTGTTTGATTTTATGCCCCCACCCATGGAATCCCTCTCCGTGGTTCGGGGAACCAGGGGTGAGGATTATTACAACCCTACATGAGTAAAGAGGCATTTACCTTCGTTGACATCCCTCTATGGTTCAGGGTATTCAGGATATTCCGCTTTCTCCGCTTTACTGCCGATCCGGACTTCTTTTTCGGAAGCATACCCGGGCAGTTGCTCAATGTGGTGAGGTTGTGCATTACCATATTCATGATTTTTTTCATTTCTTCCGGGCTTTTTTTTCTCGTTGAGAATGGCGTAAACGCGAAGGTAAACAACTTCGGGGACGCTTTCTATTTTACCGTGGTCGCCCTTACAACCGTGGGTTTCGGGGACATCACCCCTCTTTCAGGGGCAGGGAAGTGGGTCACAGTCCTCATGATTGTCTCGGGAATTATTCTCATACCCTGGCAGGTAAGCCGAATCGTAAAGGAATGGGTGCGCATGGGCTCCAAGAAGGAGGTTATCTGTCCTGGCTGCGGGCTGCGTTACCATGACGTGGATGCTTCACACTGCAAATCCTGCGGCCACATCATTTACCAGGAATACGACGGCGATTGACAGAAATCATTGGTTTCGTGAATTTGCGAGGATATTATTGAGCTTCAGGTCGGAAATCCTACTAAAATGACGAAGGTTTCCGGTTATAAGCTCCAAATTATGGCCTATGGCTGTGGCAGCAATCTGAATATCCGCATCGGGAAGGATTGTTCCAATCTCTTCAAGATGCGCTCGGATATTACCAAAAATTTTCGCAATGCTTATGTCGTAAGGTAAAACGGTGACAGCGGGGAGAACCCGTTGTTCTATATTGGTTATGTGTCGCTCACGGTCTTGGGAGCGGTAGGCGCCTTTGTACAGTTCGCCTATTACAACGGCACTGGTAAATTGCTCTTCACGAGCAACTTTCATGATCCATTTCACATAGGCTATTGCGGGGCGCGGGCGCAGGAGTTCTGAAATTGCATCGGTATCAAAGAGAAAGGCCATTTTCAATGTTCCAGGTTTGGGATATTTCGCTGTCCCTGTCGAGGAGATGCGTTCAAAATTGAAGCCAGTTCTTCGCTATTTTCCCAGCCACCCGCAATACTGGCAAGTCCACTCTCTGGCCCTGCTTTTCTCAAACGCTCAAGGTGTTCGAGGTCACTGGGGCTAACAAGTGCGGCGACAGGTTTGCCATGTCTGGTAATGAGCACAGCAGAACCCGCTTCCACTTTACGGATGCATTCTGAAAAGGTGGCTTTTGCTTCAGCCACAGATATGTTTTTTTTCATTATTGACCTCCTTATTTGACCATTATGACCATTATGACCAAAATGTCAAGATTTTGATTGAAACAGTCACATAACAACCGGGTCAAACAGACGCCGAGAACGATGGCGGTTAAGGAGAAAAGGAATGAGCACTGATTACGATAAAGGCTACAAACAGTTTGCTGAGATGGTTGGTGAAGAAAATATTGAGTCCCTGGTCTCGCGTTTTCGGTCTGTTTGCCCTGATTTTGAAAAGGAAGTTATCTCTGTTCTGGGTGGAAGAATATGGACCCGTGGGGGCATTGATCTCAAGACGAGGTCACTTTGCAGTATATGCGTGTTGGCTGCATTGGGTCGACACAATGCCTTAAAGCTGAATTTCAAGATGGCGATGCGTAACGGCGCTGAATTGCAGGAAATATTTGAGGCGATCTTTCAAGTCGCCGCATACGCGGGTTTCGCGGCAGCATGGGATGCCCTGGAAAAGCTGGCTGAAGTATTAAATGAGAGTTAGGCAATGAAGGAAAAGAGGGTGAACGGAATCTATGTCGGATAAACCGTCCTATGAAAAACTGGCGCTGAGGGTTCGGGAACTTGAAAAGGATGTTCGTGAACACCAAAATGTTGAGAAGCACTTCAAGGAACTCTTTGAAAGCGCCAATGACCTGATCCAGAGTGTAGATTCCGAGGGTCGCCTCCTGTACGTGAACAAGAAATGGAGGGAGACCCTGGGCTACAAAAAGAATGAAGTCCAGAAACTCTGTATGTGGGACATCATCCATCCGGAATTTTTGGCCCATTGCAAAGCCGTCTTCAATAAGGTGTTTTCCGGTGAAGTGATGGACAATATTGAGACCGTTTTTCTATCAAAACAGGGGAATTCCATACCGGTGGAGGGTAACGCAAGCTGCCGTTTCATAGGCGGAAAACCTCAGGCTACCATAGGCATTTTTCGGGACAAACGAAAGCGCAAGCAGGCGGAAGAAGCATTGAGGCAGGCCCATGAAGAAATCAAGGATGCCAACAGGAAGCTGGGCCTTGCCTATGCACAGATGCGGGATTGGAAGGATCAGTTGAGCGCGCAACTCAGCGAGGCGGAGATTGGCTTTCTGGTCGATCAGGATGGTCGAATTCTGGGGACGACTGAGGCGGCCCTGGAGTTTTCCGGACTGAGTAGAATCCATATGCTCAAAAAAAGTATTTTTGACCTGGTGGAAGCGGGGGACAGAGAAGGACTCCTTGAGGATATTCATAGGGCATGGGCAGGAATATCAGGCAGGCGATCCATCGGGTTCATCTCGGCCTCAAATAATATTCAGCAATGTGAAACAAAGATCATGCAGGTGAACCTGAAAGATGGGAAGATGCTCCTTTTCTTACTCAGGGAATCTTCTTAGGGCTTGGTTCTTTCTGCTCATCTGTTTCTGAAAGCCTCCATCCTCCCTCTTCTTCCATGCATTTCTTATAGAGCCTCGCATATTCCTCCTTATCCATAAAAAAGGCTCCCCTTGCCAAATAAAAAGCGGATTCCTGACATGTCTCCTGGTCCTGCTGCAGTTGCGCATCCGTCCATTTTTCGTTGTTTGCGTTGTGGTCATATTTGAACTGGTTCACCCATGCTTTATCAATCTGATTTGTTACACACCCCACAAGAAGGAGACAACAAACAACAGTAAGTACATATCTCATGAATATCCTCCATCGGAAACAAAACACTATAATCACAACAAAGATAAGAGAACGAAGCCCCTGTGGTTATTCCATCGTTCCCAAAACTGAGAATGAGTCGCTTCAATGAGAGGAAGAGTTGCAAATCAAGGAGGCTTTGTCAAGAAATCACAGAGATGCGCCACCTACCGCCAACGCCGGTCATTCACCACCATTCAAAGGACCGTGGTGTGTGAATGCAGATTTCGGTTCACGAAATCTACGAACTTTACCTGGTGCCTGGCCCTGTAGGCGGCCACGCGGTATATGCAGATTTTTGCCAGGTCCAGAATGAACACCCAGAAAACCATGTAGACCCATGCCAGAGCAATCATGCGCCAAGGGATGGGGGGCACCAGCCAGCCAAAGCCGCACATGAGCACCGCAAAGATCTGCGTGCCCACGATCGCCAGAAACAGCGCCATGCTCGGCAATGGCGGTTTTAAGAAAAAGTTGCGCGTGCGGGTAACGAAGAGCATCAGGTGACCACCGGCCACCAACTGCAAAAACACCAAAGTTTGCAATTGAGATCTGTCGATACTGATCCACGACTGTAGTTGCGGGTGGGTCATCCACTCCATGCCGATCAGAAGCAGCCCAAAGCTCTGTACCACAGCAAGCATCCCCAAAACCGTCGAAATAGTCAGCACGCGGCTCATCTCCCAGCGCACGGGTTTTTCATCGATCCGGGCGTTGTCGTAGGCAATGGTCATAATAGGAATGTCGTCGAGCAGCGCCAGCACCACGATCATCATTGCAGTCAGAGGTCGGAAGTTAAAAAAGATCGTCGCCAGAACAACTACAAACATGATGTCAATGGTCATGGCGATTCGATAAATCGTATAACCCATGATACGTTCGAAGATTTGGCGGGCAACCTCAATCGCGCTTATAATGACCGACAGACCGGGTGCGGTGAGAATCAGTGCCGCAGCACTGCGGGCGGCATCCGTGGCACCGCTGACAGCAATACCACAGTCAGCCTGTTTGAGCGCCGGCGCGTCGTTGACACCGTCACCAGTCATGGCAACGATGTGCCCACGTTCTTGAAGCGCTTTGACGATGCCATACTTGTGCTCAGGGAAGACCCTGGCAAACCCGTCGGATTTTTCGATTGCCATGGCTTCTTGAGCGGAGAGGTGCCCGGGGTCGGTGCCTTTTTTAAAAAGAACTGACGCAGGCTGAATGTGTGTTCCCATACCGAGTTGGCTTGAGATTTCGCTGCCGATGGCAACATCATCTCCGGTTACCATCTTGATGCCTACCCCGTGTTCATACGCCTTTTGAATCGTCGACCTGGAGTCATCCCGGGGCGGATCAAAAAGTGACAAAATGCCCAATAGGGTCCATGATTCCCCATCATCTCGCGACTCTGCGACACCCAAAGCCCGAAAGCCCTTGGCAGCCAGAGCGGAAACAGCCCCATCGGCCTTCTCCCGGGTGTCGGCATCCAACCGGCAAAGATCGGCAATGACCTGAGGCGCCCCTTTGCTATATTTAATAGTATCCCCCCGGGCATTGGTGACTGTGGCCTCAGTACGCTTGCCAAGGGGATCAAAGGGAATGAATGTAATCTGGGTAAAGGTCTCAAGAAGTGACGGGTCCTTCATCCCGCCAATGACGGCCAGGTCGATGGCATCCTCATCCTCTTTTTTCGAGGCGAGCGCCGCGGCAAGAATGCACTTGTCTGTGTCCGTATCATTGAAAAGGATTGGGTCACCCAGGGTCAGCTGGTTTTTGGTGAGGGTACCTGTTTTATCCGAGCACAGAATGTCCACACCGGCCATTTCCTCAATGGCTGCAAGCCGCGATACAATGGCTTTTTTCCTGGAGAGGGTGAGGGCGCCCAGGGCCATGGTTATGGAGAGAACGGCAGGCATCGCTACCGGTATGGATGCAATCACCAGAATCAGGACAAACTGGAGGATATCGATTACATCATGCCATTGCCAGGCGCTCTTTACCACGATGTCGCGATAAACCTCAAAACCGATGAGCAGGAAGCTCAACACCAGGGCAAGGATGATGAGAAAATTACCGATTTGAAGGACTGCCTGTTGGGAATGGGATTTTGCTCCGGCCGTGGCAACCAGTTTGGCAGTGCGACCGAAGAACGTATTGCTGCCCGTCGCGGTTACTAAAGCGACCATTTCGCCCTGCTTTACAATACTGCTGGAGTATGCTGTATCCCCAACGGACTTGTTTACGGGCAATGACTCACCTGTGAGTGCTGCCTGATCGATACTGATGTAAACGCCGTCGATGAGTATGACATCTGCGGGTATGATCTCCCCAAGCCGCAATCGCACCACGTCACCCGGCACGATCTCAGCCGCGGCCATGGTACTCCAGTTGCCATCACGCAACACACGGGCTTTG
>JAFDIX010000014.1 GCA_019307805.1 Deltaproteobacteria bacterium
TCAGGCGGAACATGAAGAGGTGATGCAACTCATAGAAAACTATCATTTAATGGGAAGGGGCCTGGGATTTATTGATGTGCATTTGCTTGCTTCAGCGAGCTTAAGTGACGTTCATCTATGGACACTTGACAAGAAGTTAAATCAGATTGCACTGGAGTTGGGAATATCCTATGCATCGTACTCACTTGCCAAATGAAATGGTTTTGTTTTCTCTTCAATCTTTTTTTAATATTGAGAATTGACGGTCCCGTATAAAGTCGGGAATCCCCTTAAAGCGTCATTCCGGCGAAGGCCGGAATCCAGTGATTCCAGTATGTTCTGGATGCCGGATCAAGTCCGGCATGACGAATTCGGACTTTTTACGAGTCCATCAGAATTGTGCGGATATAAAATAAAATATCATAAAGTTTTTTTCCTCTACCCCATAAGAGGTGCCCATGGAAAGAATCATTAATATTCATATAGAAAAGTTGCCTGAAGGCCTATATCTCGTCACGTCTGAGGACATTCAAGGATTGGTCGCCCAAGGCAGAGAACAGTTACAGAAACCCTTGAGATTGCACGCGACGTGGCGAGAAGACTTCTAGAGGCCCAATCCGAGGAGACATCCCCGAAGGTACCTTAAGAGCTATTCTCAAACAGGCCGACGTTGAGCCCGATTCGTTCCTTAGGTCTTAGCCTGTATTATTACTTTTTGATACCCAGTTTCTTGATTCGAAAACGCAGGGTGCTGGGTTTGAGTTCCAGCAATTCTGCTGCACCCCCAGGTCCTTCGACTTTTCCATTTGTTCTCTCAAGGGCCTTCAGGATATGTCGGCGCTCTGCTTCCTCCAGGCTGTACCAATCCTCCTCCGGTCCATCTTGTGAAATCTTCGGAGATTCCAGCTCAAAACCGGGTAGGAGCTGAAGCACAGAACCCGGTGATGTGATCACGGCCCTTTCAAGGACATTCCTCAGTTCGCGAACATTGCCCGGCCAATGATAGGCCATGAGCCGATCCATCACGTGGGTTGGGACTTGATCAATATGCTTTCCTATACGGGAGGCAATCTGGGGAGTAAAATGCTCAACCAGAAGGGGGATGTCCTCCCGCCTTTTTCTCAGGGGCGGAATCGATAGGGGATACACGTTTAACCTGTAATACAGATCGGCCCTGAAACGCCCGGCTGCGACCTCTTCAGTCAATATACGATTGGTTGCTGCCACGACCCTGGTATCCCCTTTCAGGGTCTTATCGCCACCCACCCGCTCGAACTCGCCGTCCTGAAGCACGCGCAGGAGCTTGGCCTGGATGTCCGGGGGCATTTCGCTGATCTCGTCCAGAAAAATGGTACCTCCATCGGCCAGTTCAAACCGGCCCCTTCTCAACCGATCCGCCCCGGTGAACGCCCCCCGTTCGTGTCCGAACAGTTCGCTTTCCACCAGATTGGGCGGGATGGCCGCACAGTTCACCTTGACAAAAGGTTTTCCCGAGCGGCTGCCGGCATCATGAACGGCCCGCGCAACGAGTTCCTTGCCGACCCCGGTTTCGCCCTGAATCAGGACCGTGGCATCTGTCTCCGCCACCTCATTGACACGGGTGAGAACATAGAGAAGGGCATTGCTCTTGCCGATGATTTTGGAGAAAAATCGTTCCTCCTGAATCTCAGTCTTGAGATAGATGTTTTCCTCTTCGAGCCTGCTTTTGATCTCCTCCAGTTCGTTCATGGCCTGATCACGACCTATCTCGGCCTCTTTGCGGTTGGTAATGTCGGTAACGCTCTCAAGCACTTGCACAACCCTGCCGTGAGTGTCCTTTATAGGCAAAGAAATAATCTGATGCCACTTTCCGTCAACCGGGCTTTGCCTTTCAGTTTCATGTATTTTTCCGTCTGCAAAAGCCAAGAGGGCTCCGCACCCTTCGCACGGTTCATCGCGTTTTGCAGCCGCCTCATAGCAAATTTTGCCGACAAGTTCATCCCATGGCAGGATTTCCTGTGTTTTGGCATTCACCCACTGAACCGTCAGATCCGGGTTGATGAGCGCCAATCCGGTATTCAAAGTGGAGAGAATGACGTCCATGCGCTCTTTTTCGTCTTTGCTTTTCCGGGTCAGGACAGAGGCCCGTACGACCTCACCGGCAAGGGACCCGCTCATTATCAGCACGAGTCCGAAAAAACTGAAGTTGCGCAGTGCCGGAGGTCCGACAATTTCCAGATCCATCAGGGTACCGTAGAGATAACCTAACCCCAGAAAAACAAAAAGGCTTATGCCGAGGAAAAGGGCCCGGCGTTTTTCGCCCTTCCGGGCAAGCCGAACACAACTCTCACAAGCAATATAAATGAGAAGGACCCAGCCGATATCCGCTATAAAACGCCAGGGATTTGCCGGTCCGGAGGCATATGACAGGACTTCTCCCCATGGGAGGGTGATCTGATAGAATTTCTCAATACCGGCATAGACTACGCCATAGGGGGAGACAATATTCACGATGACGGCCAGAGCGTATGCAATAGTCGCAGCGATAGCAAGCACCCGCCGCGCCGTACCGGTATAAAAAGCAATGAACCAGATGAGTGTGATCCATAGAACGCCCTCAAAAGTTATCTGTAACCTGAATGCAGGTATAAAGGCATCTGCATTGACTGCGCGGAGAGCAAAGATTTCGGAAAAAGAAGCTCCCGCAGCACATATGCATACGAGAGCGAAAAAGAAATCCACCTTCAATTCCGGCCTCCGCACGAAAATCATCATATGCAGAACGCCCAGAGCGAGACAGATGCTACCGGCTATGAGTGTCGTTATGGCGAAAGGTCCCATAATTAAAGTGAGCTAAAATGTCTAAAGTGAGGGGGTGCGCTTTCAGCACGCATATGTATACGGTACAAGGCTTAAGGCTCAAGGCCCAAGGCAAAAAGAACACGATCTTCCCGTTGAAGCCCATCCTCTTTTCAACATGGCCAATGAGAAGACCAAAACCGTTGCTGAAGAAATGGATGCGTTGAGGGGATCCCGATTCAAAGACCTTTGATTTTCATTTACCTGCCGACGCCCCTACCGTGCATACTCCGCAGCGGTCGCATTCTCCCACATGGCAGGTGTCGGACTCCTTTGCTTTCAGGGCCAGTTTATATTCCTTGATCAAATGCTCCTTGTAAAGGCCCTGGTCAATAAAATCCCAGGGCAGGTTCTCGTCGAGGCCCTTGGGCCGGTGCACAAAGAAATCGGGATTGACATCCGAGAACCGGCATGCCTGTTTCCAGTCCCCCCCCGATTGGTAGGCTGACAGCAGGATGGAACCGACCCGCCTGTCTCCCATTGAGAGCAGGGACTGCACATAGGCCCACTTGGGCAGGTCAAAGCTGACCTTGATCCCCCCCTCTTTGCGCAGGGCCTTCTTCAACCACTTCTGTTTTTCCTTGAGAATGGGAACCTGCTCCAGGGGAAACCACTGGAACGGGGTAAAGGGCTTGGGGATAAAGCAGTTGATGCTCAACCGAATCCGGCCGATTCTTCCCCGGGTACCCGATTCCTTGACAATGTGATGTTTCATGGTTTTCACCAGTTCCAGGATCTCATCCACATCCTCCCGGGTCTCCGTGGGAAGTCCGACCATGAAATAGAGCCGCAGATTGAATTCCCCTGCCCGGGCAATCATTGCGGCGGCCTGCATGATCTGATCCTCGGTCAGGTGTTTGTTGATCACCTTCCGAAGTCTTTCCGAGCCCGCCTCCGGCGCGATGGCCAGGGTCTTTTGACCCGCTGCCTTGAGATGCCCGACCATGTTTTCGGTCATGGAATCGGCCCTCAGGGAAGAGACCGAGAAATTGCCTCCCTTTTCAAGGATCAATTCCATGACGTTCTCAATCCCCGGGGTATCGGTGATGGCGGCACTCAAGAGGCCCACTCTATCGTTGGTATTCAAGACCTCACCCACGGTAGCCAAGAGTTCTTCCTTGGGGTAGGTTCTCGGAGGCCTGTACACGTAACCGGCGGCGCAGAACCGGCATGAACGTCCGCACCCCCTGCCCAGTTCAATCAGGACCCGCTGGGCAAAGGGGGTTTCAGGTGTCTGAATGACGGATGTCGCAATCCGGGGCTTCCCGGGGGGCATGCGTGCCGCCTCAATCTTCTCCGGGATATCCCTTTCCAGGGGTTCTCTGTTTTCAATGGTCCCGTCACCGCGGTACTCTACACTGTAAAATGAGGGGACATACACGGAAGGGACATCCCTGGCCAGCATGGAAAGGGTTTCCTGCCTGCCTTCCCCGGCCCCTCTGGCATCAATGTACCTTTCCATAAACAGGTCCAGAACCCCTTCTGCCTCACCCAGCAGGAACAGATCAAAAAAATCAGCCATGGGCTCCGGGTTCAGAAAAGTGGTGACCCCCCCGGCCATGACCAGGGGATGGTGTTCCTCCCTCTCATTGGAGAGAAGGGGCAGCTTTCCCATGTCCAGGATTTTCAGGATATTGGGATAATCGTTTTCAAAGGAGAGTGAGAATGCTGCGAGGTCAAAAGAATGAAGCGGGGATTGGGATTCCAGGGAAAGAATCCCTTTCCCCGCCTCACCGTAGAGGGACATTTCAGTGTCGTCAGGCAGGAAAAAGCGCTCGGCGACGATATTCCTTTTGCTGTTGAGGAGGTGGTAAACAACCTGGAACCCCAGGTTGGACATGCCGGTGCGGTAATAATTGGGATAGGCGAGGGCCACGGCAACCCTGCCGCCCCAATCCTTTTTCACCGCCCCCTTTTCCCTGGCAAGCCTCTTTCGAAAAAGGGAAATAATTTTGTCCGACAATGACTCGACTCCACTGGGGTTTGAATGACATTTCCAGGTGCGCCCATCTATCCGAGGGCCGATCTCCCCTTGAGTATTGAATTACGGGGCTCCCTTTGTCAAGGCGGCTCCCCGGGTTTTCCATTGAAGGCATTGTGAACTCCCGTAACCTTAGTCTGCTTTGGCCCGGAGAAAAGTCGGGAAGTCCAGATTGTCCTTGAACAGGACCTTTTTCAGAAAACCCCGCTTGGGAGGGTTCAGGGCTTCCTGTTCCTCCTCAGGGGTCTCTTCCTCTTCCTTGACCCTCTGAAAGGTCGGGGTATCCAGGCTCTCCCCGTTTTGGCGCACAGTCCAGGAGTCCACCGCCTCATTGGCTGTGACATCCCTCAGCCGGACCACCTTGCCGTAATGATCCTGATCGATCCCGGTGGCGATGACAGTGATCTGGACTTCATCTGCCATGTTGTCATCAAAAACCACTCCCCAGAATATGTCCGCATCCTCATCCACCTCGCCCTTGATGTAGCTGGAGGCTTCATCGATCTCGTCCATGGTCATGTCCGGGGGGCCGGTGAGATTCATGAGAAGGCCTTTTGCACCACTGATGGAGATATCCTCGAGAAGGGGGCTGTTCACGGCCTCCTTTGCCGCCTCAAAGGCCCTGTTTTCCCCCGAGGCCCTGCCGGTGCCCATAATGGCGGTCCCCATCTGTTCCATGACCTTCTTGACATCGGCGAAATCCAGGTTGATGAAGCCATTGCTCATGATGAGATCCGAGATCCCCTTGACGGCATGCAGTAGCACTTCATCGGCGCGCACGATAAGGTCCTTGAAGGTGGCTTTCTTACTGCCGATGGCCTTGAGCCGCTCGTTGGGGATAACGATGAGGGTATCCACCTCTTTTTTGAGTCTCTCGATGCCATCCAGGGCCCGGTTCATCCGCTTGTCCCCTTCAAAGTTGAATGGCTTGGTCACCACCGCAACGGTCAGGGCGCCATTTTCACGGCTTTCCCTGGCCACGACTGGAGAGGCCCCGGTTCCGGTACCTCCCCCCATGCCCGCAGTGATGAAAACCATGTCCGCCTCGGAGGCCGACTCTCGAACGTCATTGATGCTCTCTTCTGCAGCCAGCCGGCCGATTTCGGGGTCCGCCCCTGATCCCAGTCCCTTTGTGAGAGAACCCCCGAGTTGAATCTTGGATGCACAGGCGGATCGTTCAAGATCCTGACTGTCCGTGTTTGCCGTGATGAATTCAACTCCCTGAAGCTTGGCTTCAATCATGTTGTTAATCGCGTTGCCGCCCGCCCCCCCAATGCCGATAACCTTTATCTTGGCATTGTACCGCTCCCTGTTGTCCACAAATTGAAATTTCATGCCCATGTCCCTCCTTTGTCTATTGCCCCCACGGGGCACATTAAATTACGTCCTTGAACCATTTCTTCATCCGATCCATGACGCGACCAAAGATATTCGTATCCCGTATCCTGAATTTTTTCCCTTCCTGGGTCCTCTGTGCCCCGTAAAGAACCAGCCCAACAGCCGTTGCATACATAGGCTTGTTGACCACGTCCACAAGGCCACTGATGCCTTGGGGGTATCCCGTACGCGCAGGAGAATCAAAGATCTGTTCCGCCATCTCCGGAATCCCCTGAAGTTCCGCAGACCCCCCCGTGATCACCACCCCGGAATTGATCATCTCTTCATGCCCCGAAAGGGCCAGATCATGGTGGATGAGGGTCAGTATTTCCTCAACCCTGGGTTCGAGGATCTCTCCCAGGATCTGCCTGGACAGAACCCGGGCCTTTCGTCCCCCCACACCCGGAACTTCGAGGGTCTCATCAATCCCGATCATGGATGAAAGGGCACATCCATATTTGATTTTTATTTTTTCCGCCTCCAGCCTCGGTGTCCTCAGCCCGATGGAAATATCATAGGTGAGGTTGTCCCCTCCCAGGGCCAGGACCGAGGTGTGTTTGATGGTTCCCCGGGAAAACACCGCCATATCCGTTGTGCCCCCGCCAAAATCGATCAGGGCCACCCCCAGGTTTCGCTCTTCATCCGAGAGGACCGCCTCACTGGATGCCAGGGACTGCAGGACGATATCGCAGACATCGAGCCCTGCCCGGTTGGCGCACTTGATAATATTCTGGGCGGAAGTGACCGCACCTGTCACGATATGGATTTTCGCCTCCATTCGGACACCCGCCATCCCAAGAGGGTCTATGATGCCGTCCTGCTCATCCACGATAAACTCCTGGGTCAGTACGTGAATCACCTCCCTGTCCATGGGGATGGCGACGGCGCTGGCAGCCTCGATGACGCGGTCGATGTCCTTTTTGGTCACCTCTCTTTCCTTGAGGGCAATGACCCCGTGGCTGTTGAAACCTTTGATGTGCCCCCCCGCGATTCCGGCAAATACGGAGCTGATTTCGCAGCCTGCCATGGTTTCCGCTTCCTCGATGGCTTCTTTGATGGAGTTGACGGTTTTCTCGATGTTGATGACCACGCCCTTGCGAAGCCCATCGGAAGGGTGAGTGCCGACCCCGATAATCTCTATGGCATCAGGCCGGATTTCGCCGACAACCGCACAAATCTTGGTTGTCCCGATATCCAACCCCACTATGATTTCTCCGGCCATAGGCTCTCTCCTCGTATGTTATGGGTTGCGGGTGCGGGTTTCTCAACCGTGTTTAAAGGAGACCACCGCCCCCTCTCTGTAGTCCAAGTCGATCTTCTTCACCGTGTGGATGCGTCCTGTCTCATTCAGATGTTCCACGACCCGTTTTAGATCGCCCATCCTTTTGCCCATCTCGCTCCCCATGACCCGGATGGCCATCGGCAGGGTGGTGAAATAGAGGAACATCTTCCCGTCCCTCTCCACGTGTACTTCCGAAATATCACGGAAGGACCAGGGTCGCTTTTCAGATTCCAGTATTCTCAACACATGGGCCGCCCACCGCAGTTGTTGCTCCTGTATCCTTCCATCCTCCAGAAGGCCGGTGATGACCGGATAGTCCAATTTCCTTCCCCCGTCTGCCTCAACGAATATCTTTCCGGCCCGGTTCACAAAGTAGAGATCCCCCATGGCTGCGACGGCCCAGGGTTCCTCCTTGACCGCGTGAATGATGAGGGTGTGGGGAAATTGCTTTTCCAGCCGGATCGACTGAATCCAGGGGTTTTGCTCCAGAGTGCTCTTGAGATTCTCCAGGTCAATGCCCAGCAGGCTCGAATCCGGTCCCAGTTCAGCCTTTTCCAGGATGTCATCCTTCATGGCACTATCCACACCCGTCACCACGATCTTTTCGAGCCGGATATAGGGAGATGTGAGCATGTATTCATAGAGCAATACAAAAACCAGGCTGATCAGGATCAAAGCGATTCCGAAGAAAGCAAACCGGAGGAAAAAGGCGGCAGTCACCGTGACACCCCGCCACATCCTGGGCAGGGGGTGTCTTTTTTTCTTTTTAGCCGCCTGTTTTTTTAAGACCGATTTCCGTTTCATCACCTTTCCTTAGCCTCTTCCCCGGTACGCTGCGGGCGTGGGGTCTGCAGCCCCGTGCCCTTTTGGCCCTGCCTTCAGCCCGCTATCCGGATCTCCGGTTCCAGTTGAATACCCGTCCGTTCATGGACCCTTTTCCGGGCCAGCGCCATAAGGGCCAGGATATCTTCCGCCGTGGCGCCACCCGTGTTCACGATAAAATTTGCGTGTTTGGGGGAGATCATGGCCCCGCCGATTTTCTCGCCCTTGAGTCCGGCCTCTTCGATAAGCCTGCCTGCGTGGGACTCCGGTGGATTCCTGAACACCGAACCCCCACTCGGGTATTCCAGGGGCTGGCGGGCCTTGCGTTCCTTGAGATACCCGGTGACTTTTTCTGAAATCCGGGCACGGGTCTTTTGGGTACACAGGAACCGGCAGGCAGCGATCACGCTCCCCTTCGGGATGCTCAGGGCCCTGTAGGAAGAACGCAGTTGTGAGCCTTCCATATCCATAACCTTTCCCCGGGCGGTCACCAGTTGCATCCTTTGCACCAGGGGAACAATCTCCATGCCCCATGCCCCCGCATTCATGGCCAGGGCGCCTCCCACGGTACCCGGGATTCCGGCCAGAAACTCCAAACCGCCCAACCCCCCTTTGATACAATGATTGAGTAACTCACCAATGCCGAGCCCGGCTCCGACTTCTATTCTGCACGGGTCATCGGCATCACCCCCAAGGGTTGCCATTTCCCCCTTCAGCACGATCATGACGCCCTTGAAACCCTGGTCCCTTACCAGAACATTGCTGCCCTTTCCAAGGACCATGTAGGGGATGGCCTCGTCCTTGAGATAGGGGAGCAGCCTGCAAAGGTCCGAGAGCTTTGAAAGGGCATAAAGGGCCTCCGCCCTGCCACCTGCACGAAAGGTCGTGTACTGATCCATGGGGCAATCGAACCGGACATCCTCTCCCCCCATCTCTCCCAATCTCTCTTTGTGTGCTTTATCCATTCGTGCACTTGCTGAACGCCCATGGGTAAAAGCCCCGAACCCGTGGGTCCACCCAATGGGGCTACAATTTTTTCAGAAGTTTATCCCCCAGTCGGTGAACATCCCCCGCCCCGAGGGTCATGACCACATCTTCGGGCTCAAGGAGCTTCTCGAGTACCGTCAGGATCTCTTCCCCGCTATGGCAGAGAATCACCTCTTTGTGCCCGTGTTCCTTGATGCCCCTGCAGAGCCATTCGGCATCGACCCCCTCAATGGGTTCCTCCCCCGCGGAATACACAGGGGCCACAAGGAGCACATCCGCCTGATTGAAACAGAGCACAAAACGGTCATAGAGGCTTCGGGTGCGCGTGTACCTGTGGGGTTGAAACACAACCACGATTCTTTTTTCCGGCCAGCATTCCTTTGCCGCTTCCAGGGTGGCGGCGATCTCCGTGGGGTGATGTCCATAATCATCCAGGACCAGGACACCTTTCTTCTCCCCCTTCACCTGAAAGCGCCGCGCCAGCCCCCCCAGATCCTTCAGGCCCCGCTTGATATTCTCCAGGTCCATATTTAGTTCAAGACCCACACTGATCGCGGCCAGGGCGTTTTGGACATTGTGGATTCCCGGCATCCCCACAACAATGCGCCCCAGGGATTCATTTCTTTGCATGATCTCGAAACTGACATCCATGCCGTCCTTTTCAATATCCCGGGCCCGCAAATCGGCCTGGGAATTCAGGCCATAGGTCATATACCGCTTTTTCAAACGGGGGATGAGGCCCTGTATATCCTCATTGTCCAGGCACAGAATGGCGAGGCCGTAAAAGGGGATCCTGTTAATAAAGGTGACAAAGGCCTGCCGCAGGACGTCCATGTCTCCATAATGGTCAAGGTGTTCTTCATCGATGTTGGTCACAACCGCAATGGTAGGAGACAGAAGCATGAATGAGCCGTCACTTTCATCCGATTCCGCTACGAGTATTTCTCCCTGTCCCAGTTTGGCATTGGATCCCCCCCAGATATCGAGCCTTCCTCCAATAACCACTGTGGGATCTAAATCCCCCTTGGTCAAAATGGATGCGATCATGGAGGTCGTGGTGGTTTTACCGTGGGCCCCTGCGACGGCGATACCGTATTTGAGCCGCATCAATTCGGCCAGCATTTCCGCCCGGGGAATGACCGGGATATACTGCTCTCTGGCTTCCATGATCTCAGGGTTCCCCTCGGGCACTGCCGAGGAGTAGACCACCACATCCGCGCCCTCCACGTTCTCTCTTTTGTGATCCTGAAACACACGGCCACCCAGTTCCGAGAGCCGTCGGATGACTGAGGAATCCCTCAGGTCCGAGCCGCTCACGGTGTATCCAAGATTGAGCAGGAGTTCGGCAATTCCGCTCATGCCGATTCCGCCGATCCCCACAAAATGAATATGTTTGGCCTTGCCAAAGGTGGTCATTGCATCATGTCCGCCAAGTGATCCACAATAATGCGGGCCGCATCCCGCCTCCCGATACTCTTGGCCGCATCTCCCATGCCCAGAAGGGCTTCCCTGTCATCCATGTATTTCATAAGTCTTTCTGCCAGGGCCCGGGGGCTGAGGTCCTCTTCCAGAATCATCTCCGCCCCTTCTGCCGCCACGAGCACCTGTGCGTTCACCTCCTGGTGATGATTGGCCGCATAGGGGTATGGAATAAGGAGAGAGGGCTTCCCCAGGGCGGCCAGTTCAGAGACCGTGGTGGCGCCGGCCCTGCTCACGACCATATCCGTCTTTGAATAGACCTCCGCCATGTCTTCGATAAATGGAATGACATCTCCCGGCAGCCCCTTTGTCCTATAGGCCTCGGCAACATCCCGGTAATTCCCCTGGCCGCTCTGGTGGATGACCAGGGGGTCCCTTCCCAGGCCTCTCATGATCTCCAGGGCCCCGACAAAGGCCTCATTAATGGCCCGGGCGCCCTGGCTCCCGCCCATGACCAGGATGGTGAATCGGTCATCGTCCCCGGGTTTCCCACCCCTTTCCTCGAAAAGGGCCTCCCGGACCGGATTTCCCGTGACATAAAAGGTGCCGCCGGGAAAATGGGCCCTGCTTTCTTCAAATGAGATAAACACCTTGTCTACCACCCTGCTCAACAGTCGGTTTGTCAGTCCCGGGAAAGAATTCTGCTCGTGTATGGCCGATGGGATGCCCATGATCCTGGCCGCCAGGCAAACCGGGCCTGAAGAATAACCCCCCACACCCACGACCACCCGGGGTGAAAACCCCTTCAGGATGGAAATGGACTGCAGGAAGCCCCAGGGCAGCTTTGCCAGGCCAATGCCTGTCCTCTTCCACCCCCGACCCTTGAGCCCTTCCACAGTGATGGATTTCTGCTCAAAGCCATGACGCTGCAAGATTTCCTGTTCCATGCTTCTTCGGCCTGTAACGAAACAGATCCCGGCGCCCTCCCATCTCCTGGAGATCTCTTTTGCAATGGCCACACCGGGAAAGAGATGGCCCCCGGTCCCTCCCCCTGCAATGACCACCTTCACCCCATCCTGTTTTCCGCTTTGGGCCTTCAATGGGAACCCCTCCCCGAGGCCGTCTCCACCCTATCTCTCAGTTCCTCGCAGAAATGCTGAGGAGAATTCCAACACATATCAGACTGATAACAAGGGACGACCCCCCGTAGCTGATAAAGGGGAGGGTCAAGCCCTTGGTGGGGAGCAGGCCCGTGACTACCCCCATGTTGATGAGGACCTGAAGTCCCAGCAGACTGCTGAGCCCCATGGCCAGATAACTGCTGTAGAGGTCCCTCGCGTCCAGGGCGATCTTGATCCCCCGCAGCACCAGGACTCCGAAGAGAATGACGATAACCGCCATTCCTATCAGTCCAAGCTCCTCGGCAAGGATGGCAAGTACGAAGTCCGTGTGAGGTTCAGGCAAATAAAAGAGTTTCTGTTTGCTGTTGCCGAGGCCCACTCCGAAAATGCCCCCTGAACCAAAGGCAAGAAATGAGTGCACGATCTGAAATCCGAGTCCCTGGGGGTCCTCCCATGGATTGAGAAATGCCCGCCATCGCTTCAGCCTGTAATCCGCCTGCCAGATGAGCCAGAAGACCACCGGCAGGGACAGGAGCACGAGGGAGAAGAGGTGCAGGAAATTGACCCCTCCGATGAACAGCAGAATCAGGAGCCAGCACCCGATAATGATGCATGTCCCAAGATCGGGTTGCAGAATAATCAGGGCCATAAACCCGCCTGTCACCAGCATGTGCGGGAGCATGCCCTTTGTAAAGAGGCTCATTTGGGGGCCCTTTTTGGCCATGGAATAGGCGATATAGAACGCGAGGGCCAGCTTCGCCAGTTCCGAAGGCTGAAATGACATTCCCCCGATGCGCAGCCATCGGCTCGCTCCCCCCACCTTTGTCCCCAATCCCGGAACCAGCACCAGTGCCAGAAGGGCAATACTGACAAACATGGCCGGGTAGACCAGCTTGCGGTACAGGGTGGCGGGAATATTCTTGGCAATAATCATGAAACAGAGCCCGATGAGGCAAAAGGTCGCCTGCTTCTTGAGGAAATAGTAGCTGTCTCCCATCTTGTGCTCTGCCAGAAAGGAACTTGCGCTGAAAATGGCTACCAGTCCCAGCCCCAGGAGGAGCAGGGTGGGGATGAGAAGCAGGTAGTCATATCCTAAATATTCCTTTTTCCTATCTGCCATGTGCCAGTCCCTTGACGATCTCTTGAAAAACCATCCCTCTGTGGACGTAGTCCTCGAACATATCAAAGCTTGAGCATGCGGGTGCAAGGACTACCGCCTCATCGGCTCGTGATGCAGCAAAGGCCTTGGTTACCGCATCTTCCATGTCCTCGGCCTTCTGAAGGGGAATCACCCCGTGAAAGGCTTTCTCCAGGAGTTCTCTGGATTCCCCCAGGAGTACGGCCGTTTTCACCCGGCCCCTGGCCGACTCCGCCAGAGGCCCGTAATCCCCTCCCTTGTCCCGGCCTCCCGCTATAAGGACCACCGGACAATTAAAACTTGAGATGGACCTGGCGGCCGCCTCCACATTTGTCGCCTTGGAATCATCGTAGAAATCGACCCCCTCTATTCTCTCTACATGCTGGAGCCTGTGGGGAAGGCCTTCAAAACGGCCTATGGTCTCCTGGATGACCTGAGAATCCACCTTCATGGCAAGGCCCGCCAATACCCCTCCAACAAGATTTTCCAGATTGTGGAGACCCTGGAGCCTGAAGCCTGTGACATCAAAATCCTGCTCCCTTTGCCCCGGAAGGGACACCCTGATTTTTTTACCCTGCAAAAATGCATGACGCCCTGTTTTTGCCTTCAGCCCATAACGGAGGACCGTCACCCCTCCTCCCGGGGCAACCCGTGCCAGCCTCGGGTCACCGTCATTCAGGATGGCGACCTGGCCCGGCCCCTGGTTTTGAAATATGCGCAGTTTGGACGCCACATAGGCCTCGTAATCAGGGTATCGGTCCAGGTGGTCGGGCGATATATTCATCAACAGGGCCAGATCCGGTGAAAAGGTCTCCATGGTATCGATCTGAAAACTGCTCACCTCCACCACCGCCACATCCTTTTTGCCCTTGCCCAGGTGATATTCCATGAGGGGGGTGCCGATATTCCCCCCCATAAAGACCTTCAACCCCGCTCCCTCCATGAGAGCGGCCAGAAAGGCGGTCATGGTAGACTTCCCATTGGTGCCGGTAACTGCCAAAATGGGGATATCCACCAGCCGGCCGGCCAACTCCATCTCGCCCATGACCGGAACCCCTGCTTCCCTGGCCGCTACCAGGGGGGGGATAGTCAAGGGGACTCCCGGACTGACGATGATGATATCCGCATCCAGGAATGTCTCTTCGCGATGGCCTCCTGTTTCCAGCGTGATGCCCAGGTTCAGGGCGTCCCGGACGACCCTTTCATCAATAGACTCTTTTTCTTGTTTTTCGCTCACCGTCACCCTGGCTCCCTGTCCCGTGAGCCATTGTGCGGCGGATAGTCCTGATCGCCCCAGACCGATGACCAGGGCCCTTTTTCCTACATATTCCACTTGAGTCTCAGCCCCCTGAGCAGGGAATGGTAGAAGTGCTTTTCATAGAAAATACTAAGCCTCCTTGAAATTTGCACGCTCAGACCAACGTCAATCAACCGGCAGTAGATGTGCAGAGGATTGACCCTGTGCTGAAACCACGGCCCCCGTAACCTCGTCATAAGCAGCCACCCCTTATCTAGATTCAGCCCTCAAAAAACCCTTCGCCTCCCTCAGCCCGAAATATCCTTTCCTTCCGGGCTACCGCAGCTTAAGGGTGCTCACCGACAGCAGTGCAAGAATAATGGCTATAATCCAAAAACGTACGGTTACTTTTGACTCCGCCCAGCCCTTCAATTCGAAGTGGTGATGGATCGGGGCCATACGAAAAATTCTCTGCCCCCCGGTCAACCTGAAATAGACCACCTGGAAGATCACCGAGAGGGTCTCCACCACAAAAAGGCCTCCAACGAGAATGAGTATCAGCTCCTGTTTGGTGATCACCGCCACGGTACCCAGGACCGCCCCCAGGGGAAGGGATCCCACGTCCCCCATGAAGACCTCGGCGGGATAGGCGTTGTACCAGAGAAAACCGAGACCCGCCCCGACTACGGCGCCGCACAGCACGGAGAGTTCCCCGGTTCCGGCGACATAGGGGATCTGGAGGTACGTGGCGATTTTTACGTGACCCGACATGTAGCTGAAAATAAGATAGCTGGTAAAGGCCACCACGATGGGGCCGATGGCCAGGCCGTCCAGGCCGTCTGTCAGGTTCACGGCATTTGAAGACCCCACGATAATGAAAACGACCAACGGAATGTACAGCCAGCCAAGATCAGGGGTGACGTTTTTGAAAAAGGGGACATTGAGCAGGGAATCAAACCCCGGGTAAAGGTCCAGTATGATGGCCACAACGAGTGCCACGAGCACCTGCAATGTAAATTTGGCCTTCATGCTGAG
>JAFDIX010000965.1 GCA_019307805.1 Deltaproteobacteria bacterium
CTTCCGGTTAAAGGCAGTACTTTACAACCAGTTGATTAATCCATGGCTGTACTGGATCCCGCAGCAACTCCCGTTTTTACATCTGGGCGAAACGCGATATCACCCATTGCGCAACATTGGCGCTATTGATGCTGCAAGATTCAGTAGCCTTGCCGCTAATGCCAGGGCATACCGTGACGATACAATAGTGAGTCAAAAGGCCGTGGCAGAAATGCTGGCTGGGCATGAGTTTATACCGGAGGGATTCGTTGACCTGGCCAGCGCCTGCCAGGTTCCGGTGAACCGGCGATTGTTGCGATACCCGTTGATCGTGAACAGGTCGGCTCGGGATGAACTCTATGCGAACCTGGAACGGAAAGGACTGGGGCCGTCAAGAATGTACCCGGTTGCATTGCCCGCGATACCGGGGTTAGAGTCGATGTTGTCCGGTCAGGGGCCTTTCCCGGCGGCGGATGCGTTTGCTGCGCGTATACTGACCCTGCCGGTACACGGGCGGGTACGTGGAGCGGACATCAGGGCGATGAAACAGGTTTTTGAGAAAACCTTTATGGATACTGTACTATAGCGATATTGTCAGGTTTCTGTTGAAATCAATCAATTACGAATACATTATTGAGGGTAAGAATCAAATGAAAAATCTTGTCAAGGTTATATTCATTTTCATGTTCCTGCTGGAAATTTCAGCCTGTGCCGGGCCTGGCAAACCAAACCTGCCACCCGAAGATGCCGTCAGCAATACTCTCGCGATGGAGACGTATACGATAGATGTTGGTGACAACCTCACTATTAACGTCTGGAAAAACCCGGAACTCTCTATTGCGGAACCTGTTCGCCCTGACGGAAAGATATCCATGCCGCTGATCGGTGATGTTCTCGCAGCCGGAAAAGAACCTGAACAACTGGCGGCAAGCATAGAGAAGATGTTATCCAACTATGTTAAGAATCCGAATGTCACCGTAATATTGACGGGACTTGAGGGCCATGCGTTTCTTTCCAGTATTCGGGTAACCGGTGCTGTCGGGAATAATATGGCGATTACCTATCATCAGGGCATGACCGTAATCGATGCCGTTCTGGCGGCAGGCAGCGTAGATATCTATGCGGATGCCAATTACACCAAACTCTACAGGCGTACCAACGGGGCAATGGCTGCCTACGATATCCGTCTCGACGATATTCTGAAAAAAGGGGATATGACAACAAATGTCCTGCTGATGCCCGGTGATGTGATCACGGTGCCGGAGCGAACCTTCTGATGATTAGGTCATTGGTGTGCAAAATGGCCAGCGTGGTACGTTGATGCAACTCATTAAAAGGTATTTTCCGGTAATTCTTGCAGTTGGGATATCCGGCCTGTGCCCCGTGGCACATGCGCTGGAATTCGAGCCAGGTATCGGTGCCGGGCTTGCTTACACGGATAATGCAGATCTGGTACACGATAACGAAGAGGATGATATTGTGGCCATTGGTTACCTGGGCGCGCGGCTCAGCGAAGATAGTGGACCACTGCGCTTTGATGCCAGCTCGGCTATTACGTATCAAAAATACCTGGATGATACCGTTGGTGATCAAACGTACTTTACCCTGGGATCAAGTGCAGAATGGGAGCAGATACGTGGCCGTCTCTACTGGAATGCCAGTGATTTCTTTACTCAAAGGAAAGAAGATTCGCTGGAAGCGGGCCGCGCCAGCAACCTTCAGAATACCAATGTATTCACGCTGGGGCCGAGCATGAGGTTTCGTCCATCAGAGGCTCATAGCGTAAATGTGAATTCGCAATATGCCAACTGGCTTTATCAAATGCGTCCAACTTTGCAGACTGGGCTTGATGGTGGAGTGAATGCAGTTTACTACAATGATGAACACCGGAACCCCAATACGGTTAGCAGTAATCTCCAC
This sequence comes from Deltaproteobacteria bacterium, assembly GCA_019307805.1. GTDB lineage: Bacteria > Desulfobacterota > DSM-4660 > Desulfatiglandales > HGW-15 > JAFDIX01. The sequence goes on from JAFDIX010000965.1 coordinate 1,900, forward strand.
GCTGTACTTTCTGGTACAGGACCCCATTCCAGTTATACGGTTAATCTTGGTGCAACCCATGTCAGCAGGGATAGATTTGACAGCACCAGTGGTTTTACCGGCGATGTAGCCTGGTTGCGCGAACTGACAGGGCATTCCAGTCTGCGGCTCTATCTGGCATCCCAACTAACAAATGCCAGTGACAATCTTCTGGATTCACAGACTAATCCGGATGATGGCTCCTTTGGCAATGAACAGATCAACGGTGATGTAGTTCGCAATAGTACAATGACTATTGTTTACCGTAGAACGGATGACACATTTAATACTACCATCAGGGCGGAAGTGCGGGACTTTGACTACAAGGAGTCACCGGATGACAGAAGGACTTATCAGTTGGGTGCTGATCTAAACTACAAGGTATCACCATTGGTCGATGGTGGTTTAAATGTGTCTTATAGGCATCTGGAAAAAGATGATACAAACAGGACAGACAAGGAATACAGGATCGTAGGCAATATAAACTATCATTTGTCCAGGAACTTACGCAGTGCATTCGCAGTTCGTTACCAGAATAAATCCAGTGATGTGAAGCTTGATGAATACAACGAGACAGCTGTTTTCATTGGCCTGATCTGGGGCCATGGTTCGGTTCCTCATACTGGCATTCTATAAGTTTACTTTTAGTAGCAAG
>JAFDIX010000966.1 GCA_019307805.1 Deltaproteobacteria bacterium
GGCAAGGAAGGTCACGAAGTAGTCGCCACAAAGCGGACAGATCCCATAGGAAGCATGATGGAAATGATTACCAAAAAGCTGGCCTTAATGAGGATTGAGCAGATGGACAAGGTGACACTGATGCCACATACAACGGTTAAGGAGTTCAAGTCTGAGAGCGTTGAGGTGGAAAAGGATGGGGTGAGTATGACGTTGGAACCTTTTCAGACCGTTATCCTGGCATCAGGCATGCTATCAGCGCCGGGACCCGGCGAAGAAGTAGCGAACGCCGTCCCAAAGACGGAAATCATCGGAGACGCTATGGAGGTCAAGGATATTTTTAGCGCTGTCCATGCAGGCTATAATCTTGCCCTCAAGTATTGAAGGCCAGGGTAAACGAAAGATTGTCGGGAATATAAAAGGCAAAAAAGTAGATGCCAAGATTTCGAGTTACAGTATTGTCTGGCCGTAGTGGTAGACGCGGCCGCGGCTATCAATATCTTCTGGGACACGGCAAAGGCCCTGGCAGAAGAATGTCAACAAAAGTTATGGCTCCAGAACCATTCCCTTACCAGCGACCTCGACTCGAATCGATATCGCCCACAAAAACCGAAATTGGGCGGAGACAAGATCTTCGAGCGTTGACAGAAAAGGCACAGGGCATTGAATCCCGCCTTCGCTTTTTGGAGCAGCGAATCAGGGATATTGGCCAGAAACCCGCTCGCTCAAACTTCAAAGCCTTTGTGGATTCAGAAAGTTGTGTTGGCTGCGGGACCTGCCAGGAAGTGTGCCCTGCTGGCGCCATTTCTGTTGAGGAGATCGCCAGGGTTGATCCGAAACGTTGTATAGGCTGTGGGTGTTGTGTCGATCAATGCCCGCAGGGCGCTCTTGTCTTGCATCTTTTGAACACGATTTCAACTGATTCATTACAAAAGGAGACATACGCATGGAATCCATATCGTTTTCAGATATTGCCATTGTATCTTGCGGCACGTTGAGTCTGGAATTGAACCATTTGAAAAAAGAAGGCTTTTTAGATACAGATCATTTATTTTTCACTACACCCGGTCTCCACGAGGACATTCGTGAATTAGAACGTCAACTCATTGAGCGGATAAACAAGGCCAAGGAAAAGGCGGACAAGGTCCTTGTGGTTTATGGAGGAAAGTTTTGTTATGTGAATGCCGATGAACCCACGCGCACCATGCAAAAAATCATCGAAGAGCAGGGGCCGGGAGTGACAAGAATCCAGGCTACCCATTGCATGGACATGATCGCCAGCGAAGCGGAACGGGAAAGGATTGCCCAGGAAGTCACCGGCGGGGAAAAGGTCTGGTGGATGACGCCGGGCTGGATCAAATTTCGTCACAAAGTCTTCAAGGGATGGGACAAGGGACTTGCCAATGAGAATTTTCCCAGACACACGGGAGGGGCGGTTGTTCTTGATGGCATTGGATATGTTGACAAATACATGGCTGAAAAGCCGGAAGAGTTCCTTGAATACTCCGACTGGATGGGGATTCCCATACAGGGTTACTCGGCAACTATCGACCGTTTCAAATCGCTTTTGTTGGAGCAAGCAAGGATACTCCTCAAAAGATAAATGGTACCTGTTCAAGGGATCAGGGTTCACCGAGAACCCGCCTGCCACCCGGCGGGCAGGGGTGAACCCAGAACCTGTTAACGCCTACGGGAAAATGATCAATGCCGAAAATATCCCCTTTTGAAAAATATGCGGACCAATACGAAGAGTGGTTCGAGAAAAACCGATGGGTCTATGAAGCCGAATTGCGGGCTGTCAAAGACATGCTACCTACCGTAGGACACGGCGTAGAAGTCGGGGTAGGCACAGGCCGATTTGCCGAACCATTGGGAATCAAAATTGGTGTAGAACCCTCAAAACGCATGAGAGAGATTGCTCAAAAGCGAGGAATTCAGGTCCTGGATGGGGTGGCTGAGGAACTTCCCTTTGATGATGCCGGTTTTGATTTTGTTTTAATGGTCACGACCATTTGTTTTGTTGATGACATTAACAGGGCCTTACTGGAGGCTCATCGGATTCTCTCTCATGGTGGATTTCTTATTATCGGTTTTGTAGATCGCAACAGTATGATGGGACAAGCTTATTTAAATCATAAAGAAGAGAATGTGTTCTACAAGAACGCGACCTTTTTTTCTGTTGACGAACTTGTCGAAATTATGGATCAAGCAGGGTTTACAGATTTGGCTTTCAAACAAACGATCTTTAGAAATTTGTCCGAGACGGCGAGTAATGAACCTGTTACACCCGGTTATGGTGAAGGGTCTTTTGTGGTGATACGCGGTAGAAAGGAAGGGAAAAAAATGGAGTAAAGGATTAATATTGATATGCTAATTATAGTGAACAAAAATGAGTGATGAATGCAATAAATATGAAGACGCTATTGAAGAATTAAGAAAACAGGGATATTCACAAAAAGTCATCGAAAATTGGTTGAATCCAAAAAATCTCGGGATAATAAACAGTAAGCTATGCGATGGCTACTCTGGGTGGAATAA
>JAFDIX010000015.1 GCA_019307805.1 Deltaproteobacteria bacterium
AAGGAGATGGGGTATCCTCGGCTTTCCCGAAGGGTCAATAAAATGGCAACTTTTCATTCGCTTCATGATGCCACTTTCGGTGAATTCCAAAATGCAAGTTGAAAAGGTGGAAATGGTCTATCATTATTGTTTTAAACCCATTTTTGCCATTTTATTTATGCAACTAAAGGGTTGACTCCTTTTAACATGTTTGGAGCCGAAATAAAATGATAAAATCCCAGATCGGTCTTGGAAAGCATTTCCATCCAAGAAAAGGAACATCCATGGGCAGCGGCTTCAGGGGTTTTAGCCACGGCCCTGGTGAAATCCATCAAATGACAACTGCCTCTTAATTACTCGTCCTTCCCTTTGACAGAAAAGGATCTTTCAGCTATAATACATTAAGATAAGTGTTTTATTGTTGGCGGCTTCGTAAAAAGTCCAATTTCTGTGTCTACGAACTCATCAACTTTGCCTAATAGGAGAATGCTCACCTATTCGTTGAATAGGAATTCTGTCTCAATCTGACGGGTATGGAGGGCTGACCCAACGCAAAGACGGAACCATGGACATAAGGCGGGGAGAGTGATTTGAAGAAGGTATACGTCATAGACGGTCCCAAAAAAGGCGAATCCTTTGCCCTGACCAAAGATTCCATGACCATTGGAAGATCCCCTGACAGTGATATATGTATTACTGAAATAGGGATATCCCGCCATCATGCCACGCTGCTGAAAAAGGGCGACAAATGGTATGTCACGGACACAAGCAGTTTCCAGGGCGTCTTTGTCGACGGAGAGCAGATCGAGCGGGGGCAGGAAGTTGAGATTCATAAGCGCAGCAGTTTGGTCCTGGGGAATACCATTATTGCCTTTGAAGACAAACCCGCCAGCGAAGTCCTGACACCCGCCCGAGACAACGAATCCCAAATCAGCTTTTTTGATAAGACGAAGGTTCTGTCCGTAAAGGACAGCACGAGAAACTATATTCGAAGCCTGGAATTGCTCATCAGGGTGTCCAACATCCTTGCCCAGTCCCTGAATATTGATGAGGTCCTCAACGAAGTCGTTGATCAGATACTCGCCCTTCTCAAGCGGATTGATCGCGGTGCCATCCTGTTGCTGAACCATAAGACCAAAAAACTGGAAATTCTGGTTTCCAAGATCAGGACGGAGGATGGGGTGATCCCATACTCAAAAATCAATTTCAGCAAGTCCATCGTCAAAAGGGCCTTTAAAGAAGGCCAACCCATCACCATGTCCGATACGCACAACGAGGATAGGACCGACCTCTCTGAAAGCATTGAGATAATGAATATCAGGTCGGTCATGTGCATACCCTTGAAATACAAGGGGAAGGTCATAGGGGTTATCTATGTGGACTCCCTGGGGCTTCCTGATGGATTTCGATCGGAAGACCTGGACCTGCTCAGGGGTTTGAGCAACACGGCTGCCATTGCCATCCAAAATGCCCGCCTCTATGAGGCCATGAAGCACGAATTGACAGAACGGAAGCAGGCAGAAAAGCAGCTTGAGAATGCCTGCGTGGAACTTCAGGAGACCAGGGACATGCTGGTCAAGTCCGAGAAACTGGCGGCTGTGGGGCGGTTGACGACAGGCATTGCCCATGAAATCCTCAATCCCGTGAACATCATGTCCATGCGGCTCCAGCTGATGAAACAAAAAACGGACCTCTCTGATCAAATGAAATACACTCTGGATATTTTTCAGAACCAGTTAAAACGGGTCACGGATATCATGGACACCCTGGGGCGCTTTTCCAGGGTCCAAGAGGCCAAGATTACCACGGATAACCTCAACAAGGTGCTCCAGAATGCCCTGAAACTCTGCGCTCCCCAGCTCAAGGCAAAGAAAATACAAACAGATATGGCTTTTCACGACAAACTACCCCTACTCAGCATGGAAAGGGGGCGCATCCAGGAGGCCATCATGAGTATCGTCACCAATGCGGTGGAAGCCATGGATGGCAGCGAAAAGAAACGCCTGGCGATCAGCACGAAACCCGGGGGCCGCGGAAGCAAGGTTCTGCTGACCATTTCTGATACGGGATCGGGCATTGAAGAGAAGGATATGGGCAGGGTTTTTGACCCTTTTTTCACCACCAAGGACCCGGCGCAAAACACGGGTCTTGGCCTTTTTGTGTCCCAGAGTATCATAGAGCAGCATGGCGGCAAGATTTGGGTGGAACAGGCTGAAAATGGCGGCGCCACTTTCTTTATTGAACTGCCTTCAAACCGGGAAGAAAAATAGTGTATTTGCCTGAGGAACGCACACCATGGGAAGAATTTTGGTGGTTGATGATGAAGTGGAAGCGTGCAATGCGTTGCGCGAATTTCTCACTCTAAAGGGATACCAAGTCCACACAGCCCTGGATGGGCCCACGGCCCTTGACGCAGTGGAGGCGTTCAAGCCCCATATCGTATTGCTGGATATGATCATGCCGGGTATGGGGGGTGCGGATGTGCTCAAGGAAATCAAACGGGCGGATCCGACGGTCGGCGTAATCATGGTCACCGTGGTGACCAATCAGACCAAGGCCAAAGAAACGTTGGATCTGGGGGCCTACGACTACATTACCAAGCCTGTGGATCTCAATTATCTTGAAAATGTGGTCATGGTGAAGATGATGGATCACCTCTGCTAATGGCCCGCCTTTTTTTGTGCCCTCTCCACGGACACGAGTTCCGCAACAATACTGCCAATCCGGATTTTACTTCGCACCCTCACGGGTAACCGTCTTTTATCCGCCGTTACCCATATCTGGAGCTTTGCATTCTTGCTCTTTTTGAAAATTCCGCCAATATGTTCAAGGTTCGGTTCTATCAGGAAGGTGTCATAAATCTTTCCGGCCACTTTAATGCGTTCCCTGCCAACGACCTTGCCATAACCCATCACGCATTTCTTGCCATCCGTTACGGGATGTTTAATCTGGATTCCCTCTTTCAGATGATGCAGGCGAAAGGCATAAAAGACCGAGAGGGGATCGAAGGATCCGGGGCGAATGGGAATAGGGTCGAGCTTTGAGCCGAAATTGGAATACTGTGCCTCGTTCTTTTTCCAGTTAAAGTCCACGACAACGCGCTTTTTTCTTTTTCCATCCTTGCTTTCCTTAAAGAGTACGGAATGTGTCATGGCCGTGTCCGCATAGGCATCAATACGTGCCCGCACTTTGTAAAAGGGATCAATATGGGAGTGACTCCTTGCGGTGAGTACAAAATGATAGGCAGGGACACCCTTGAGAATCTCTATGGATCGGGTTTCAAGGACCGCCTCACCCGCTGAAATAAAAGCCCATTTCACGTGAAAGGTCATTTTTTCCCCTGGGAAAAAAGGGAAAAGAGTGCCCCTGGAAGAGGCCCGGGCGGGGATGGCCCATGAAAGGAGAGAGAGGCAAAGGATAACCAGGAAGCCTTTGAAAAGGGCGGAGCAATATGGTTCCCGTGACATGGACATTGAGCCTCTACCCTTTAGTTGCATAAATAAAATGGCAAAATGGGTTTAAAACAATAATGATAGACCTTTTCCACCTTTTCAACTTGCATTTTGGAATTCACCGAGAGTGGCATCATGAAGCTAATGAAAAGTTGCCATTTTATTTACCCTTCGGGAAAGCCGATGATACCCCATCTCCTTCGTTGCCAAGGGTTCGCGGTAAAGTACTACAGCTTCACCCTTGGCGCCTTAGATCTGGGGCATCCTCGACTTTTGCAACGTTAGGGTCTATTCTTCATGAAGTATGCGCGGCTTTGTAAACCCTTTAGTTGCATAAATAAAATGGCAGAATGGGTTTAAACCCAATAATGTTAGGCCTTTTCCACCAGGAGGTACTGGTCCGGTTTCAGCCTTGCGAAAATGGTTGCGCCGGGGCAGGGCGCCACCAGCTTTCTCGTAAATTGACCGCCCAGAACCTGAAACAGTTCCACACAGGAAGAGCACAGGTGGGCACTCTGATCAATGGAATAGGGAACGACCTGTCCATTCCAGGTAACAAAAAGCCGCGGCTTTATGAAGTTGGCATGGTTGGCGGTGTGGGTAAGGTAAAGGGACTCGTAGTCCTCTGCATCGGAGCCCAGCCTTCTGGCCCACCTCAGGTATATTCTCCTCTCCACCTCTTTCACTTCCGGCCATTGCGGAGGGATCCGTCTCCTGAAATCAGGATCACTGGTCATGCTTTCCTTTTCCCGGAGTGAGGCCCGACCCGGAGGGATGAAATCTGATCTGGTAATGGTGGCTGCTTTCCGGTCCCCATAGCCCTCCAGTTCACGGTTGCTGATGATCAGATAGAGCCCATTCTTGTCTGAGGCCCTGTACCAACTGCCCTGCCGGGAACAGGTCTCCCCCCACACACCGGGAGCAACGCTTGAAACCTTGTTGATTTGATCCAGGGGCGTGCAGACGATACCCTTGGCGCTCTTCATCTTTATGCCGAGGTCACCCAAAGCCTGCCGCAACCGGGCTTCCTCCTTTTCCGTGAGCCAGTAGATATGCTTGATGTAGGTGTCTTTCGGGTTGGTGTCCATTCCTTGTCCTTTTTTCAATTGCGGTATTATATCATATATGACATAATAAAAACATACGGGCCTGAATACCCAGCAAAGCTCTCACATGGGCAACCTTTGGGCTCAATACGCAACTTTTCATGTGAGGAGGATAGGTCCCGGGGTTGTTCTTTAAAGTCAAAACATCAGAAGAAGTTTTTGAGATCCTCAAAAAATTTGATCCCCTCGGGGAAGAAGTGCTCCCCCTTGATGCCTGTATCGGGCGCATCCCCAGTCAAAATATCATCTCTCCTGAAGATCTGCCGGGATTTCACAGATCAACCATGGATGGGTATGCCCTTCGGGCCAAGGACACCTTTGGAGCCGGTGAAAGCCTTCCCGCCCTGTTTGTTATAAAGGGGGAAGTGGTCATGGGGCAAATTCCCGACACAGGCGTGGGGCCGGGGCAGGCCATCAAGATTTCGACGGGAGGCATGCTTCCTGATGGCGCAGATGGAGTGGTCATGGTGGAATACTGCCATTCCCTGGACGAGGATACCTTAGAGGTAAGTCGCGCCATTTCCCCTCTGGAAAATGTCATTCGGCCTGATGACGATTTCAAAAAGGGAGGCGGGGTACTGTCAAAAGGATCCCGTTTGAGACCTCAGGACCTCGGCCTTCTCGCAGGACTCGGTATGGAGGAAGTGAGGGTCTATAAAAGGCCGAGAGTCGCAATCCTTTCCACGGGCGATGAAGTCATACCCATTCACAAAACACCAAAACCGGGGCAGGTCAGGGATATTAACAGCTATACCCTGGGAGCCTTCTGCCTTCAATCAGGAGTGACACCCATGAACATGGGTCTTTGCGGGGATGATTTCGACACTATGCGGAACAAGGTTGAAAAGGGTCTTGAGGCGGCGGACAGCCTCTGGTTATCCGGTGGAAGTTCGGTGGGCACTAGAGATATGACCCTCAAGGTCTTTGAATCCTTCAAGGATACGGAAGTGCTCGTTCATGGTATCTCAATCAGCCCCGGCAAACCCACGATCATTGCCAGAATCGGATCTTGTCCTGTTTTCGGTCTGCCCGGTCACACGGCCTCGGCCATGGTTGTTGCGGAAGTCTTCCTGGGGCCCTTTCTAGCGCATCTGTCAGGGGAGGGAGGTTTCCCCAGAAAATTGTATCATGAGGTGGAAGCCAAACTCAGCAGAAACATAGAATCACACAGCGGCCGAGAAGACTATATCCGGGTGAGGCTTGCAGGAGAGGGAGAGGCGCTGGTGGCGGAACCCATTTTTGGAAAGTCGGGCCTGATTTCCACCCTGGTAGAGGCTGATGGATTGGTACGTGTGGACAGAAACCTGGAGGGGCTTTACCAGGATCAAAAAGTTCATGTCATGGTCTTTAACCGCGATGGATGGAAGGAGAATCGTCCTTGAAGAGACATGTCTACTTGGCCATGAAACCCCTTGAAGAGGCCAGGGAGATCTTTTTTTCGCGAGTGGGACGCACCCGGCGGACCCCTGCTGAAGAAATCCCTGCAGGTGATTCTCTCGGGCGTGTCACGGCAGCCCCGGTTTTTGCCAGGTTTTCATCACCGACCTATCACTCGGCAGCCATGGACGGGGTGGCTGTATTTGCCGAAGATACCTACGGCACTACCGAGAGAAACCCCAGGATCCTTAAGGTGGAGGAAAATACCTGGTGGGTTAATACGGGCCAGGCCATCCCGGAGGGATGCGATGCTGTTATCATGGTGGAAAAAATCCATCAGGTGGATAGGGCACACATTGAGATCCGGTCCCCTGCATATCCCTGGCAACACATCAGAAAAGTGGGAGAAGACATTGTGGCAACCCAGCTCCTGCTGCCCCGGAATCACACCCTTCGGTCCTATGATGTGGGGGCACTTATTGCTTCCGGAATCTTTTCCTTGCAGGTATGGCAGCGGCCAAAGGTGGCCATTATCCCCACAGGATCCGAACTCATCCATCATGGGGACGTGAGCGGCCCTCAGGATATCAAGAAAAACCAGATTCTCGAATACAACACGCTTATTCTGGGGAGCCTGGTCCGGGAGTGCAGGGGTGTGCCGGTGATCTATGATATCGTCCCTGACAGGGAAGAGGATATTCAGAATGTGTTGACAAAGGCCATTGATTCAGACGCCGATCTGGTTATCATCAATGCAGGATCCTCGGCAGGAAGCAAGGACTATACCGCCAATATGATCGGGGAGATGGGGGAAGTGTTGGTCCATGGCGTTGCCATGATGCCGGGAAAGCCCACCATACTGGGTATCGTCCAGGACAAGCCGGTTGTTGGAAACCCGGGCTACACTGTTTCAGCCACCCTCTCATTTCAACAATTTGTTCGGCCTCTCCTTCTCAGCCTTCAAGGTCTGAGCCTGCCCCGGGAAAAAACCATAAAGGTGTGGCCTTCCCGGGATATTCCGTCAAAACTGGGCATTGAAGAATTCCTGAGGGTCAATATCGGGAAGGTGGGAGATCGGTTTGTTGCCACCCCCCTGGCCCGGGCGGCGGGGTCCATTACCACACTCACCCGGGCAGAAGGGATCCTGCGCATACCATCTCTTTCCGAAGGCGTTACGCAGGATGAAGAGGTCGAGGCCGAACTCCTGGTGGATGAGGAAGAGATACTCAATACGGTTGTCATCATCGGGAGCCACGACATTACCATAGACATCATTTCGGATGAGATCAGGCGAATGGGGCATAACATCCGCATCTCCTCAGGGAACGTGGGGAGCCTCGGGGGACTCATGGCCCTCAGAAAAGGGATTTGCCACCTGTCCGGTTCCCATTTGTTGGACATCGAGACGAGCGAATACAATATCTCCTATGTCAAACGGTATCTCAAGGGGAACAAGGTGAACCTCGTTCACCTGGTGGAGAGGGATCAGGGTCTGATTGTGGCCAAAGGAAATCCAAAGGAGATCAACGGGCTTGAGGACCTGACCAGAGATGATATCTCATTTGTGAATCGCCAGGCCGGTTCCGGGACCCGAATCCTTTTGGATTACACGCTGGACCAACTGGGACTCCCGTCGGATGCAATCACGGGGTATGAGCATGAGGAGTTTACCCATATGGCCGTGGCTGTGGATATCCTTAGCGGCGCCGCAGATTGTGGTGTGGGCATCTATGCCGCTGCAAAGGCCCTTGATCTGGATTTTATCCCCATGGCAAGGGAACAGTATGACCTCATCATTCCCTCCGCAGCGATGGAGCAGCCCAATATAAAGGTGCTTATGGAGACCATCGGATCCCGGAATTTTCGAGACAGGGTCCTGGCCCTGGGGGGATATGATCCGGGGAAGAGTGGTGAAATCTGGCGCGAGGTGGGGTGAGGCAACGGTCAGGGTCCATGATAAACTGAAACGGGGGAAAAGATGGTACCTCTTCGATTAAAATCCAGACAGTGGGTTGTTGATGAAGAAGGCAAGATTATCATCGGTGAGGGCAGAAGAGAAATCTTCGAAAACATTGAAAAGACCGGCTCAATAAACCAGACTGCAAAGGTCATGAAAATGTCCTACAAGGGCGTTTGGAGCAAAATCAAAGCCACGGAAAACACCCTCAAGATGCGGGTTGTTGATACGAACAAAAAGCGGGGCTCATCCCTGACTGAGGAGGGAAAGGTGCTTCTCCAAAAATACATTGAACTCAAGGAGCAGTGCCTGGAGTCTGATGACAAGGTTTTCAAGGCCATTTTTCTGGAGAACCCGTTGGAGGATGGAAAATAGGAATGTGGAGAAAAGGTAACTACTCAGGTGGATAGACTGAAGGCTGAAGGTTACCGAGAGAAGATGTGTAGGTTTTGATCCGAGCGTTGCGAGATGGTTGAAAAATACTTCAGCCTTCAGTCTCCAATAGAGCTGGTTCTCCGACAGGCTCCTAATTACGCAGAACTAGCCGTTGGATATTCGCTTTTCATTCGACGTTGGACGTTCGATGTTCGATGTTGGACGTTCATCTTGCAGAACAACCCTGTACGGCATAAATAAGATCTGTGGTAACTACTCAGGTGGATAGGCTGAAGCTGAAGGTGCCCCCGGGAAATGCCCTAGGGGTGCTTTTAGGGATAAATCATGCGGGATCACACAAAACTTAGGGCATTTGAGCTGGCTGACAGCAAAAATATGCCCCCCGTCCTTTGTGTCGTCGGGGGCTCGGGGTCCGGAAAGACGACCTACCTGGAGCGCCTGATCCCCGAACTCAGGGGCATGGGGCTGAGGGTGGGGACCATCAAACACCATCCGGGAGATTTTGAGATGGACATCCCCGGCAAGGACAGCTGGCGACACAGACAGGCAGGTGCCGTTGCGACCATGGTATCCTCCCCGGGAAGAATCGGGATGGTCCTGGAGGTGGATCACGATCATGATCCGGAGGAATTGGCGTCTTTTATTTCGGATGTCGATATTGTCCTGGCCGAGGGATACAAGCGTGCCCAGTGCCCCAAAATAGAAATATTCCGATCCGAGGTCCACGACAAACCCTTTTGTATCGATGACGGCTATCTGATGGCAATCGTAACGGATGCGGATGTGGATCTTGAGGCTCCCCGGTTTGTCATGGATGATGTCCGGGGGCTGGCGGCCTTTTTGTTGGAGCGGTTTGGACTGGTTCACGGGCCTTGAAGCCCGGGAATGTGCCGCTGGGGCGCCGGGGTCTGCAGGCCCTAAAGGGGCCGATATTGTAAATTATCCTTGAAAGCGGATTCAGGTAATTATAGAAAGACAAGAAGTAATCACCATCATCGCCACTAGGAAAGAGGAATTTTTATGAATCTCATAACTCTCGTGCCCGCGCTTTTTGCCCCCGCGGTGGTTTCACTGGAAACCGTCATAGGAAGCGATATTATCCAGATGATTCTCCATGCGGGTCTCATGGTCAAGTTTGTCATGTTCGTCCTGTTTCTTTTTTCCATCATCTCCTGGGCGATCATATTTTCAAAATGGAGGCTTTTCAACAAGGCAAACCATGAGACCGCCTACTTTTTTGAACTTTTTTGGGAAAACACGCCACTCAGCAGGATATATGATGAGTGCGATGATCTCCCCTACAGTCCTGTTGCTCAATTGTTCAGATCCGGTTATGCAGAGCTCAAACGGTTGACCAAATCCTCAACCCCTAATGCATCTGCGGACTGGAACTCTTCAGGGCAGCCCATTTTGGACAATTTGGAGAGGTCACTGAGAAAATCCGCAATCGATCAGAGCAATGTGTTGGAGAGGGCACTGTCTTTCCTGGCTACTACCGGCAACACGGCCCCCTTTATTGGTCTTTTTGGCACGGTCTGGGGGATTATGCAGTCCTTCAGGGGGATCGGGCTGAAGGGTTCGGCCAGCCTCGCCGTCGTGGCGCCGGGGATTTCTGAAGCCCTCATTGCTACCGCGGCCGGTCTGGCAGCGGCCATACCTGCAGTGGTTGCCTTCAACTATTTCAATCGCAAGGCCTTGGTATTACAGTCTGAAATGGATACCTTCGCTTCGGATTTTTTAAGCCTTGTGGGGCGACGGGTGTTCAAGGGAGAAATGATGCCGGAGGAGACAGATGAGTAGGGACTTTTTGGGGGGCGGATAATCCAATGGTAAGCGGGAATAACGGCAAACAGTTTATGTCGGAAATTAATGTCACCCCCTTTGTGGATGTGATGCTCGTGCTTTTGATCATCTTTATGGTGACTGCGCCCATGATGATGCAGGGGGTGGATGTGAATCTCCCTCAAACCACGGCAAAAAACATCAAAACCAAAGAGGACCCGCTGATTCTGAGCGTGAACAGCAAGAGAGAGATTTTCCTGGAAAACAGAAAGGTCAGTCTCAATGACCTGGAGAAAAAGGTGAAAAGCATATTTAAATATCGGAGGGAGAAGGAAGTCCTGTTGAAGGCAGACAAAGACGTCCCCTATGGCTTTGTGATCAAGGTGATGGCCAGCGTAAAAAATGCGGGTATCGAGAAGCTGGGCATGATCACAGAGCCGGAAGAATAATCATATTGAATGGAAAAAGAACCGTTTCCATACCCGAACAATGAGCCGGTGAAGATGCGATGGAGCCCCATGGTGGTGCTTTCTGTTTTTCTCCATCTTTTTATCTTTTCCGCCTTCCTTTTTGTGCCGGAATCCTTCCCTACCAAAAAACCCTATGCAGGCATCGTCTATGATGTTCGTCTGGTGGAAATGCCCAGGGGAGGAGGGAAGAAAAGCGGGGGCCCCCGGTCGTCCAAAAAGTCGGGGAAAAAGGTCGTCAAAAAGGCCACACCTACCAAACGTATTGCGACCCCGAAGAAAAAGGCCAAACCCGTCGTTATTGCAAAGAGGACGTTGAAGAAGGAAACAGCAAAGGTAAAGAAACCCAAAGCATCGCCCTCCAAATTGATCGATCAGGCCATATCCAAGATCGAGAGAAAGGTCAAAAAGGAAGACAAGGGGCATGTGGATCAGGCCATTGCAAGGCTTGAGAAAAGGACAAAAGGTCCCGAGGAAACAGGGGCTCCCCAGGGGAGGGGAGGGGTCGCCTCAGGCGGGATGCCCATGTTGATCTACAGGATGGAGGCGGAGGAATGGATCAAAAGCAATTGGTCCTATCCCGTTGCCCTGGATAGCCAAAAGGATCTCGAGGCCGTTGTTGTGCTGCTGGTGAAAAGGGATGGAAGCATCCTGAAGAACCACTTTGAAAAGCAATCCGCAAGAACCATCTTTGATGAATCGGTGATGAAGGCCATAGAAAGGTCAGACCCCTTACCCCCTTTCCCGGAAGGATACAGGAAAAGCCATGAGGAATTCATTATCAGCTTTAATCTTAAGGATCTTCAGGAACAGTGATCGGAAGTATCTGCTTGGGGTTTTGTGCATTATGACCCTTGTTCTTCCCGTGGAGGCAGGGGCAAAGATCTACCTGGATATCAATGAGCCTTCCACCCAGAAGATCAAGATTGCGATTCCCGACTTTAAGGATTTCTCCGGCGCCAAAGGAAATCCTAAATTTGCATCCGCCCTTCCTGCCGTCGTGGGCAATGATCTTGAACTGAGCGGCTATTTCTTGTCCATGGACAAGGATGCCTTTTTGGAAGAGAGTGGCGGCGCTGCCGGTTTTGGAAAAATTCGGTTCAAGGACTGGTCTGTCATTGGGGCGGACATTCTTTTGAAGGCGGGCTACACCACCCTGGGGCAAACCCTTGAAGTAGATGCCAGGCTTTACGATGTATACAGGGGGCGTCTGATCATGGGAAAACGGTTCCTGGGGAAGGTGGGGGAAGAACGGCACCTCATGCACCGGGTGTCCGATGCCATCATTTATGCCCTTACCGGACACAGGGGTATGTTCTTATCAAAACTGGCCTATGTGGCAAACACAACCGGGAAAAAGGAAATCTACGTCTCAGACTATGACGGTGCCGACGCGCAAATGATTACTTCCGATAACAGCATCGCCCTCTTCCCCAAATGGTCCCCTTCGGGAGATAAGATCCTCTTTAACTCCTACAGGGAAGGGGGGCCAATGCTTTATATGAAGGATCTTGTTACGGGTAAGATCCGGAGATTATCCGGAAGAAAGGGGCTCAACATCGGGGCGGCATGGTCACCGGACGGTAAGACGATTGCCCTCACCCTGAGCCATGAAGGAAATCCGGACATCTACACCATAGATTTGACTGGAAAAATCATTGAACGCATAACCAATCATTGGGCCATTGATGTCTCCCCGTCCTTTTCACCGGATGGCAAAAAA
Organism: Deltaproteobacteria bacterium; assembly: GCA_019307805.1. Classification (GTDB taxonomy): domain Bacteria; phylum Desulfobacterota; class DSM-4660; order Desulfatiglandales; family HGW-15; genus JAFDIX01. Next base: position 12,240 of record JAFDIX010000015.1, read on the forward strand.
ATTGTTTTTGTTTCCAATCGTTCGGGTAATCCACAACTCTATGTTCGGGATCTGGTGGCGGGAACTGATGAAAGGCTGACATTTGAGGGCAAATACAATACATCCCCTGCCTGGTCTCCATTGAATAAAATCGCGTTTTCCGCTATGGGTGGAGGACGGGTGGATATCTGCACCATAGATTCCGACGGTGGAAATTGGCGAAAATTAACGGAATACCAGGCCAACAATGAAGATCCCTGCTGGTCACCGGATGGTCGGTATTTGGCCTTCAGTTCAAATCGAAACGGGGGGTACCATCTTTTTTTAATGAACGCAAACGGTCAGAATCAAAAGAAAATTACCTCCTCCAGAGGGGACCAGATTTCGCCCTCCTGGGTTTCCCGATAGGGGCCATGCCCTCCGGAATGGGGTTCCCGAGGGAAGGTGGTACCGGGATTTTTGTGTGTCAGGGGGAGGAAACAACAAAAAAAATATAAAGTTATCTAAATCCTTGCAATCATAGCAGGAAAATGATAAATAATAACACTTGAAAATCATACGTAGAAATCTATGTTTTTTTTGTTGAGATTAAACCCATAAAATCAGGAGGTAAGATAAGGATGATGAGAAAATTCATAATGATTTCAGTTGTGTTGGTATTTGCTTTGTCATCTGTGTTTATGCTGGCCTCGTGCGCCAAAAAACAGATATCCACTGGGGGCGCCGCTACTGCCCCGGAGACCAAGGCACAGAAGATTGCCGAGAAGGACGTGGCTACCATTGCATCGGGTGAGGCGGCACGTCAGGCCCGGCTTCGTGCTCTTGAGAAGGAGCAGCGACTTCGCTCTGAGATACGTGTGTTTGAGTCCGAGCATGTCTACTTTGCTTTTGACAGATCTGAGTTGAAAGCTGACGCCCGGGCAGCCCTCGACAAAAAGGCGGCTTGGCTGCGTGCAAATTCCGGGTATAAAGTCCGGATCGAGGGATATTGCGATGAGAGGGGTACCTCAGAATACAATATGGCCCTCGGAGAGAGAAGGGCCAATGCAGCATGGAAGTATCTCAATGCCCTCGGCGTGTCAGGCAAGCGGATGTACACCATCAGCTACGGCGAACTGTTGCCCGCGGATCCCGGACACAATGAGCGGGCCTGGGCCAAAAACAGGCGGGACGAATTCAAGCTGGTCAAGTAGTATTCCCGCTGTCAACGAGCCCTTGTTTTTTTGATCCCCGGTCCATCATGGCCGGGGGAAACGATTCATTTGAATGCAAAGGTGAGGCGACCCTCGGGTCGACTCACCTTTACCATTGGATACAATGGAGCATATGGTCAACCGCACCCAATACCCCTGCCGATCCTGGCGTTTCGTCATCCTTCTTTTCTTCATTCCCCTGGTTTCATGCGTCTACGACACCCAACTTGAATATTTGAACGACCAGGTCGTCGCCCTCAACCGCAAGGTCTCCAATCTGGAAGAAAAGATGGATAAACAGATGGGCGATGATAAGTTGAGTGCAATACGTTCCAACCAGGCAGCCATGGGGGCTGACCTTGATCAGGTCAAAGGGGATGTAAAACAAATATCGGGTCGCGTTCAGGACAATGAGCATATCATCAAAAGAACGGTTGAGAGGGACCTCGGTGAACAGGACAGGATGAAAGAAAATCTGGATGACCTGTCCCACAAGGTGATTCGCCTGGAAAGGCTGCTCGCGCATCAGCAAGAATATCTTGGCCTGGAGCCTCCACCGGACCTTGAACCGAAACCGGAGGAAGCCCCCGCCCCGGACCAGGGTGAAAAACCGACTGTTACGGCCCCGGAAGCGAAAAAAACGGAAGGCCCGGCGGGAGAGCTGAGGCCTTCGGACTTCCAGGCCTATGACCAGGCCCTGGAACTCTATCGAGAGGGGAAATATGAGGATGCCATCGATGGGTTCAAGGCCTTCCTGCGAAAATATCCAAAATCGGATCGAGCAGATAACGCCCAATTCTGGGTTGCTGAATGCCATATGAAACTCAAACAATATGAACAGGCTATTTTGTCCTACCAGAAGGTCATAAAGAAGTACCCCAAAGGAAACAAGGTTCCCAATGCACTGCTCAGGCAGGCGATGGCATTTTTAGAGATAAAGGACAAGACCAGTTCCCGCCTTCTTTTAAAGAAAATCATAAAAAAGTATCCCCGTTCGAGTGAAGCCAAGATTGCCAAGAAAAAACTGGCGATCTTGAAATAGAAAAGCTTTTTAGAACCCACCCCATTATCCGTGAAACATCCGCCTTTCGTAAAATACCCGCTATCCCATTTTTTCAGAACAAGTGAGTACACCACTATGGCCATTTTGGCGACCGTGGTGGGCCTGGCGGGGGGCTTAGGGGCCATCGGCTTTCGGTACCTTATCACCCTGGTCCAAAGACTGGCTTACGGAGGAGGGGGGAATCTCCTGGACCTGGTCAACGCAATCCCCTGGTACCAAAAGGTATGGGTGCCTGCCGCAGGCGGCTTGGTGGTTCGCCCCCTCGTCTATTTCCTGG
>JAFDIX010000250.1 GCA_019307805.1 Deltaproteobacteria bacterium
CCCATAATTCACTCAAAGAGTAGAAGGCAAGCTATGCGTAAACAGATGAGAGTTATTCATAAGCGATAAATTCCAGAGAATAAAATCTCAAATTAAGCGGTTCCTCTAGCCTCTGATGGAGTCAAACCTGTCCATCTTTTAAAGGCCCGTGAGAAGGCGCTCTGTTCAGAAAATCCTAAAATAAAGGCGACCTCCGATAGACTCATGCCCTGATCACGAACATAATCCTTTGCCAATTCCGCCCTTACCGCATCGCATACTTTTGAAAATGTTGTGCCCTCATTTCTCAGGTATCTCTGGAGACTCCTCGCACTCGTATTCAGTTTATCGGCGATTATCTCGTCCGTGATTCTCCCTGAAGGCAGTTCCTTAATTACCGCTGACTTTACACGATTGACAATGTCACCCTTTTCAAGGGAAGCAAGGTAGGTAATGATAATCTGATCATGTATCCTTGCGAGTTCCGGGTGGTAACCTTCCAAGGGTTCATCCACCTTATCCCCAGGAAGCGTGAGGCAATTTTTGTCGGAACCGAAATAAACCGGGGCCCGGAACATTTCAAAGTATTTTCCTGAACAGGAAGGTTCATCATGAATAAAAGATACACTAATCGGGTCCAGACTTTTGCCATAATTGACACGGCACATGGACATCAAAACCGCAAAAAAAGCATCAGTGCGAGCCTTGACATGCGTCAATACAGGTTTGTACCGCAAAAAGACTGAGAGTCCCTCCCCTGTTTCATCAACCTCCAGTTCCACCAGTTTGCTGATTATATGAATGTATCTTTCCAGGCGCAGGACTGCCTCTCGAAGGGTAGCACTTGCCAGCCAGGCATACCCTAAGGCATTCAGATAAGAGGGGTGCCAAAATTCAGCAGTCGTCAGCCCAAAGCAAGGGTCTTTGATCAATTCTGTGGCCTTGCGCCACATATGATCCCCAACTGTGGAATAGGCACGCGCTCCCGGTTCTTTGAGCATCTCAGCGGTTATACCAACCTCAGCAAACACTCCAGCAGCATCCACCCCGTAATGCTCAAGTGTTTTCCACAATATTACCACAGGCGCCAAAAGGCATGTTTTTTGATCAGCCATTTTTCCCCTTTTTAATTGATTCTGTCGGAAATGTTCAACTTTTTGGCGCGAAAAGTCAAGACACTTATGAAGGGGAACCTTATATTAAATGGAAGAATTATTGGGAGCTGCTTGCATAGAGGTGAAACCAAAAACTGCACGGTTTCACCATAAAGGATTGAGTTCCCGTTTATGCCAGGTATCAAGCAATGAAATGGAGATTATCGCCATGTTTGGTTGGTTTAAAAAAGAGGCCAGTCCTCAGTCTGAACCGGGTCATCCCCTCATTCATCAATTTCTGAGGCCAATGGCTATTTCCAGCGCTCTGTCGGAAGCAATTTCAGACTATGCCGAGGCTGTACAAGCAGGAATAGTCACGTCGCCTGCGTACCAACGCAAAGGAGATAGCGTTGTTGGGATTTGGAACGACACCCGCCTGGAGGCACTTCGCCATTTGTGGGGCTTTGGAGCCTCTGATGCACGGTTGCTTGCGGACCATCGCCAACAGAGGAAACTTCTCGACATATTCTTTAAGAAAAAGCTCCAGTACGTGTTCCCTCACCAGCCGTCAGGCGATCCGGTTCACGATACGCTTCAAGCCCTTTTCCAGGTGTATATGTATTTAGATGAAGCCGGATCGGCTGTCGGCGATAAAGAAACCAACGGGCTCTCTCGCCAGCGTGTTGAAAAAACCGTTTTCAGTGACTTTGAACAGAAAACAAAAATTTTATGGGATGAGTGGATCGCCTTTGAGCAGGTAGATCAGGGGGCTGGCGACTTGTCGTCGATGCCCGGTACACTGATAGAGATTCTCTATGAAGATGTTACGAAAAAAGCCAAGACTATTGCCCTCTCAGCGCAGTTTGGTCCTGACTACCGGGATGGAATGAATATGATTGTGAAATACATTCAAGATCATATTAAAGGTGAAGGGCTTTCAGAGGAAAGTATTAACAAAAAACTGGAGCAGGTTCGGTCAACCATGAAGATGACTTTAGAAGCGGATGACCCGGACCATCTATTCAAACGGGTTGGAGAACTGACAGAATGAAATGAAGGGGTCTGCTTTTGACTGTTATTGTTTGAATATGGAAAAGCCGTCTTGATGTGGATTTCGGGCGATCGATCTCCAAACGCTTCCTGTCTGCGTTGCCCAAGGGCTGCTGCCCCTCTCACCCTTGCCCTTGCTCCCACATGTTTGTCTGCAGGTATGTCATAAGATTGACATCGCTGTTGGTAATTTTGAGTTTTTTCCGAATATGTTCCCGGTGGCGGTTGATAGTAGCGACAGAGACTCCTCGAGTCTGAGCGATTTCCTTGGTCCGCAACCCGTTTCGAATCATATTGCAGATATTGACCTCGGTTGGGGTCAGGGAAAGGTATGTCCTGGACAAGTGACTGACAAAGGGGGAGGCGATCTCCTCCAGATTGGATCGTAACAGTTCGGTATATTTCCTGTGGGTCTGGGGCAAATCCAGGGCCATGGCATGTAAGATCGGCATAAGAATCTTATCCACGTTTGCCCGTATATCCATATAAATTTCCTGCTTTTCTTCTTCGATCCTTGCCATAACGGTACGAAGCGCTGTGTTCGCCTCTTGCAGGGCCCTTTGCTCCAGTGTCAGTTGCTTGTTCATCTCCTGCAATTCCAGCTCAGCAGAAATTCGCATTGCGGTGGTGCCGATTCGCTCAGCCAGCGCATCCAGTAGGGCCCGCTCCTCCTTGAGAAATGGGCCCTCATCCGCTGGTGGACATTCCTCAAGATAAAAAATGCTCACCTCGCCCACTGGTTCATTGTACATGAAAATCCGGGAAGATTGCCGCCACTTTGTAACCTCTAATCCCTTGCTCTTGAATGTCCTGTCCTTAAAAATAATCCGCGCGCATGTGATCTCAGGATACTGCCAGGAAAAAGGCAAAAAGTTCACGAGGTCCCGTAACATGTTTTCCACGGAATCGGGATGCCGCTCCGCCAATCGCGCTATCCCGTAGAGGCAGTTCAGTTCCTTGATCCGCTCGCGAAGGGCAATCAGGATTTTTGAGGGTTCCACTTCTTCATTAAAGGGGATTCGCCAGAGGCGAAAGAAATCGTCTTTTTGACCGACAAAATTCTTACCCACAGGATGCGATGAAGGGGCTTTGACCATGACCTTGCCTCACAGTGCCCATTATTAGTTGGCATTAAATAGGCAGTAAATGAGTACTTTTTATGCCCATAATATATAGGCAATCTATGTGCATTATTACCGTATTTACTTGCGGCACTCTGCCCCATATGCTTCCTCTTGTCAATAGATAATTGAGACAAAAGGAGGTTCCCATGGCGAATGCAACACTTGCCCATATCCTGGAAGGCCGCCGGAGTCAGCCCCAACAGCTCATTGAAGTACTTCAAGACATCCAAGAGTACCACGGATACATTTCCGAAGATTCCATGAGGTCCGTGTCGGATGAACTGGGTGTGCCCCTGACGGAGGTATATAGCGTTGCCTCTTTCTACAAGGCATTTTCCCTGAAACCCCGCGGCGAGAATGTGCTCACCGTATGTACGGGTACTGCATGCCATGTACGGGGGGCCAAGATGGTCCTCAATCAGGCGACCGGACAACTCGGTGTGGAACCCGGTGAAACGACCGGTGACGGGCTTTTCACGGTGGAGCATGTGAATTGCCTCGGCGCATGCGCCCTGGGACCGGTTGTCACTGAAAACGGATCTTGCCACCACCACATGAACCCCGGCAAGCTGCGCAAACTCATCACGTCACTTCGCAGTAATTCAACAGAGGGAGGCTCCCATGACCAGGATCAATAGGATCAGTGATCTGGAGACCCTTCGGGAGGAGGTTCTGCACTACCGAAAAAGCTTTGAATCCACCATCATCCTGTGCGGCGGAACCGGATGCCAGGCTTCCCGCTCCAAAGACCTCATTCAGGCAGTCAAAGACGAACTGGTGACCCAGGGGATGGAAAAAAGCGTCCTGGTGCGCTCCACCGGATGCCACGGGTTCTGCGAACAAGGCCCCATCGTGATCATCGAGCCGGGCAACACCTTTTATTGCCACGTGCTTCCCGAGGATGCCCGGGATATCATTGCCAAAACCATTGTCAGAGGCGAGCTTATCGAACGCCTGCTCTACACGGATCCGGTTTCCGGTGAAACAATCCTGACCGAATCGGAGATCCCTTTTTACCGTGCCCAAGACCGCCAGCTATTGGCCCGGAACCGCGAGGTCGATCCATGCTCCATCCAGGACTACATTGCCATCGGGGGATACTCGGCCTTGAGCAAAACCCTTTCCAACATAGCCCCCGATAAGGTCATTGACCAGATCAAGGCCTCCGGTTTGAGGGGTCGGGGTGGGGGCGGGTTCCCCACCGGCCGCAAGTGGGCGGAGTGCCGGGAAGCTCCGGGTGATGAGAAGTATGTCATCTGCAACGCAGACGAAGGCGACCCGGGCGCATACATGGACCGGAGTGTTCTGGAAGGAAACCCGCATCAGGTGATCGAAGGAATGATGATCGGTGCTTGGGCCGTCGGTGCCCGGCAGGGCTATGTCTATGTCCGCAATGAGTATCCGGTTGCAGTGAAGCATATTCAGGTGGCCGTGCAGCAGGCCAGGGAATTGGGGCTTTTGGGTGAGAATATTCTCGGATCAACCCTCTCCTTTGATGTGGATATCGCCCGGGGCGGAGGTGCGTTTGTCTGCGGAGAATCAACAGCCCTGATGGCCTCCCTGGAAGGCAAAGTGGGCGAGCCACGTCCCAAAGATGTACACACTGTGGTTGATGGTCTGTGGCACAAGCCGACCACACTGAATAATGTGGAAACATGGGCCAACGTGCCCGCAATCATCCAAAAGGGTGCAGCTTGGTTTGCCTCTACAGGATCCAAAAACAGCAAAGGCACCAAGATCTTTGCCCTCACCGGCCGCATCAAAAATACGGGCCTCGTGGAGGTGCCCATGGGGACCACACTGCAGACCCTTGTGTACGATATCGGCGGTGGGGTGGCCAATGGGGTACCCATCAAGGCCGTTCAGACCGGAGGGCCTTCCGGGGGCTGCCTACCCGTGGAAAAGTTCAACCTGCCCCTGGACTTCGATGCCCTTGCCGGGGCAGGCTCCATGATGGGCTCCGGCGGCGTTGTGGTGATGGATGAGGAGACCTGTATGGTGGATGTGGCCAAGTATTTCCTTCAATTCCTGCAGGATGAGTCTTGCGGGAAGTGCATGCCCTGTCGCATTGGAATCGACCGCATGCTGGAGATAGTCACCGATATCACGGAAGGTCGCGGTCGCCAAGAGCAGATCGACCTTCTGGAGGACGGGTTTGCCCGGAATTGATCACCTATTTCATCGATTCGGATAACTGCACCGGCTGTGGCATCTGCAAAAGGGAATGCCCCCATGAGGCCATTACCGGAAAAAAGAAACAGGTCCACGAAATCGATCTCGAGCTTTGCCAGAAATGCGGGATCTGCAGGAGTGAGTGCAGTTTTGAAGCCGTTCACATTCAATAGCGAGGTATAAAATGATTC
>JAFDIX010000967.1 GCA_019307805.1 Deltaproteobacteria bacterium
GGTTCACCGAAGGCGGCAGCTGAAGGCCAGGATGTGATCATCTCCATGATCTCGGATGATACCGTTCTGGAGGCGGTCTCATTTGGTCCGGAGGGCGCATTCGAAGGGGCGGCCCGGATCGAAGAAGAGGTGGTGGTGACTGAAGATGGCTGCGAGATCATGACCAACTATCCCAGTGATCGTCTCATCTCTTGCGGTCTGCCGGGCTGCGAGGTATATTAGGGCACAGGTTACAGTTCCGTCTTTTTTGGCGGAAGGAAAACGAGGTGATTATCATTTAACTGTTCACAACATTGAAATATTTATCCCATCATCAAAGCATCTCAGAAAGGAGAGAGAATATGGCTGGAAAACAGAAAATAGGCTGGATCGGATTGGGCAAGATGGGCATCCCCATGTCCAGTAATCTTGTCAAGGCAGGATATCCCGTGACGGTGTATAACCGCACAGCGGATAAAACAAAGGCACTGGCCGACCAGGGTGCACAGGTTGTCGGTTCACCGAAGGCGGCAGCTGAAGGCCAGGATGTGATCATCTCCATGATCTCGGATGATACCGTTCTGGAGGCGGTCTCATTTGGTCCGGAGGGCGCATTCGAAGGGGCGGCCAAGGGATTCAGTACCTGAGATCCCCGGTGTCCGGCAGCACCGCCCTGGCAGAGGCGGGGACCTTGACCATTTTTGCCTCCGGTCCCAGGGACGCCTATGACGAGTGCGAGGATATTTTTGGCAGCATGGGCCAGAAATCTTTTTATGTTGGTGACGGCGAAAAGGCAAGGTATCTGAAGCTCGTCATCAATATGATGGTCGGATTGACCTCAGCAATGGTGGCCGAAGCGCTTACCTTCGGCGAAGCCGGCGGCATGGACTGGGAGCAAATGATCGAGATCATGAACAACAGCGTGGTGGCCTCACCATTGGTCAACTATAAGGCGCAGATCCTCAAGGACCGGAACTTTGCTCCGGCCTTTACCGCCACCCAGATGGCCAAGGACTTTGACACGGCCCTGGGCACGGGAAAGCTTACCAATGTCCCCATGCCCCTTACCGCCATTGTGCGTCAGTTCTGGGGAACCATGATTGCAACAGGGAAAGCAGACCTGGACTTTTTCGGACTTGTCACCCTTCTGGAGGAGATGGCCGGTCTCAAGAAATAGGATTGGGTTTCACCGACGACACCATCTAAAATCCGGGCAGGTTTATCGACCTGCCCGGATTTTTTTGTCCAAAAAAGGTGTTTGACAAATGCAGGAGACCATGCTAGCAAAAGACCAGAAATAAGAACCTTGTTCATATATAAGAACAAAGGGTTTCCATGGTCAAGTCGGCGGACAGGGTCATTCAAATACTGGAGGCGGTAGGGCTTGCAAGGGAAGGGGTCACCCACGGTGATCTCGTTTCAGCCCTTAATATCCCCAAAAGCAGCCTCTCATCTCTTCTGTCAACCCTTGTGGATAGCCAGTACCTTTCCCTGGAAAAATCGAGCAAACGCTATGAACTGGGCTCCCAGATCCTGGTTATGGCCGGGCGTTATCTGCACGGCCTGGACGTCGTAAAACTAGGCCAGCCATTGCTCAGGGAAATAACGGGCGTTACTGATGAGTCCTCGGAAATCGCCATCAAGAGGGGCCATGATATTGTGATCGTCTGCAAAGAAGACTCGTCACGGCCCGTAGCAAGAGTGATTCAGATCGGCGACCGCGCCCCCATGTACGCCACGGCCGCGGGAAAGGCCATCCTGGCCCATTTGCCGGAAGAGGAAACTGCTAAATATTTCTCGTCTGTGGATATGGCGCCTCTCACCAAAAATACCATTACCGACCCCATTGTCCTCCAAAAGGAGTTAAAGCGTATTCGATCCGGCGCACTTGCACGCAGTAACGAAGAGCTTGACGAAGGCGTTGTTGCCCTGGCCGCACCGGTGTTTGATTTCCATGGGCAAGTGGTAGCGTCCGTCGTGGTACCTGTTCCGGCCATGCGATTCACAAAAGAGCGGCAGAAGGACATTGAGAGGGCCCTGCGTAGCGGGGCAATGGAATTATCACATCTGCTGGGCTGGGACAGTCGTGCAGAAAAAAGGATGGCGGGTGGTAAAGGCAAGTAGTTTTTTAGCGGGTCGAGGTGGCGTGTGGTCCTGGCGGATCAGCCACAGGCCCGGAAGGCGTTATTATTGAAAGTCTTTTTCGA
>JAFDIX010000251.1 GCA_019307805.1 Deltaproteobacteria bacterium
GTGGCCCACTCCCCTACCCCGTCAACGGTCAATATGGCCGCCTCCTCAAAGGGGGATGGATAGAACGCCGATGCCGCATGGGATTCATGGTGCTCCGTATAGAGGACCTCTCCCTCATACCCTATTTCATTCTTGATGACCTTTGGGACATGCAGTTTTTTACCGAGCCACAGGGGCATGGCCTGGAGCCATGAGCGCAGTCCCTTTGGGGCCACCGTCAGGTAGCTCAGAAGCAGGCGCTCAAAAGTCAGGAGGGGTTTGTCATAGAACACCACATATGTCAGTTCACCGGCAGTGACGCCCGCCTCCTCCAGGCAGTAGGTAATAGCGTTTTTGGGAAACCGGGGGTCATGCTTTTTCCTCGTAAAACGCTCTTCCTGGGCAGCGGCCACGATCATGCCATCAACCATGATGCAGGCGGCACTGTCATGATAAAAACAGGAAATCCCCAAAATGTACTGTTTGTTCATATCATACGTTTCCTTCTCTAGGAGTCTTCATAGCTCAAGATCTTAGAAAATTATACAGTTCCAGGTAGTTAGCCCGTGATGCTGGATGCTGGTCACTGGATACTGACTTTTTTCTCTTCCAAGAAAATTAAGTGTTGAACAGGCTTATTTATCCCCGCTAAAGCCGGGATCTTCGACCGGCATCAAGCATCCAGTATCCAGCATCGCTTCGCCTCAAGTAATGGATTACGTTTTTTCTCAACTCGTCGGTTTCCCCGCCTCCGGCGGGACAGGAAGGCGGAGCATCGCTAGAAATTTCTTGAGCCTGCAATGATCTCTCCTTCTGATGACAGCGTGGAAAATCCCTTCTTTGCCCGGGTCCTTTTCTCAGAACGGATATTGATCAGTTCTTCATCCAGCCTGTCTTTCCCTGCCCGTTTAATCACCTCATGATAGAGGTGGTACTGCAAGGCGGTAAACCAGAGATTCCTTATCTTGACCCCGCTATGGAAGAGCCGGTAACAAATATCTGAATCCTCTCTGCCCCATAGCCGATCAAACACCTCATCATAGCCGTCCACCTTCAAAAAATCCTCTCGATGCATGGACAGGTTGCAACCCCTGAGGCTCACCTGGAATCCCTTTGGCCGGGCCATGGTACGACCTATTTTCCGAAAACGGAAGGCGTTTTTTCTGTTTTCCATTCCGGCCATGAATGGGGACGGCCTTGTGAATACGCCGCTTTCGAAGAGCCTTTTTGTGTAGTCCTCAGGCAGAAAGCATCTCTTTCCCTGCAAAAAAGAACCAGGCTGTGCCATGGTAAGATGATCGGCCAGGAATTCGGGGTGAAGAACCACATCATGGTCTATAAATATAAGATAATGGCCCTTTGTATTTTTTACCCCTAGATTTTTAATCCTGGCCTGTCTTATGCCTGAGTCGTCATGCCTCACATGGCACCACCGAAGACTTGAAGGGCCCAAAATCTCTTCAACGACCCGTGATGTCTCCGACCCGGAACCGTCATCTGCAACCACCACTTCATCAGGCGTTTTCGACTGGGCAACCACGGACTGAAGCATGAGTCTGAGTGATTCGGGCCAGTTGTATGTGGTAATGATGAGAGCGGCATTCAACATTTATGCTTCCGTTCCCATGGAGGCACTTTCCGGTTTTAGCATTGGAAGGGCCGACGCAAGGCCCGTAGTGAGGGCGAGGAGAAATGCGCCGCCGGAATCGAGAATATGGGTGTTGCTCATCCCCCCCACCAGTATGACAAGGACAGAGCTGAGGATAAAAAAGCCAAAAATATGATCCCTGTGCTGCCAGCCCGCCTTTAATAACACCCAGAAAAACCAACCGCATACCAGAATACCGATGATTCCCCAACTGACTGCCACATAGAGCATAATATTATGGGGATGTGCGATGCCGGCATCACCTCCCTTTGACAGAATCGCCTTATAGTATCCACCGGTCCCTACACCGAGAACAGGGTGTTCCAGAAAAAGATCAATGGCCCAGCGCCACATATAAATACGATCAATGTGGTAAGAGTATTTTTTTCCTGAGGCGAACTCACCCCCTTCCTTGAGATGAGATTGCACCGCTTTTACTGAAAAGCTGACCCGATCCCGCACAACAGGAGACGAAAACATCAGACCGATGACGAAAAGATAGGCCAGAAGCATAAAACGGATTTTTCTTCCGTGAAGGATATTAACCACCAGAACAGGACTCAGAACCAGAAAGGTCACATAAGCTCCCCTGCTTGCCAAAAGGATGAGGTGCACAAAATAAATCACCATAATGCACCCATAGGCCAACCGCGGCTTATAACCCTCGGCACGCCTGAAATAAAATGAAGCTGTGAGCATTCCGAGAATCAGAAGGATTGCCAGGGTGTTATACCCCGAGTGGAACCCCGTATAATATCTCTCTCCGAATACCGCAAATGTGGGAACAAGACCTGCAGCCTGCAGAAATGCCACAAAGGCATTGATCCCCAGCCCGCCAAAGAATGCTTTCATCAAATGTGCCGAGGATTTCCCGGACAACCCCATACCGCCCAGTGCAAGGGCGTAGAGCCAGTAGTGGGTTTTTTTGGCATACTTCAACCCCAACCCCCCAGGGTCTGCACTCCATATGAGTCCCAGCCAGGTCAGCACCACCATGGCCGCCACCGGCCAGAACCATGCCCCCCTCATGTATTGGTTTCGCGCCTTGAAGAATTGGCCCGTCACAAACCACACCAGCAGGATGCACAACCCCAGAACGGTAAAGGGGGTTGTCCCGAAGGGCATCACAAAAAAAGCGCCACAGAACAGGTAATACAGTAACTGATCAGGGGTAAGTTTAGTTTGCATCATCTAACAGATGAATGAGTTTTTTGCCCCCCCAGGTGGCCCTCAGTCCCGCAAGGGCCCCTTCAATCTGGCCCAGGGCAAATTGAAGATCTTGCTTGCGCATGGAAATCAAACCGATCAAGACCCGCATTGCAATTTCGGTCGACATCATCATAAAAAAGGCCGACCGGGATAACTCAGGATAGGATTCTACGAAAAAAAATCGCCATAAAATGACCGTACGGCCGTAATAGCGGTGCTTCCTCTTTACGTTGTGATCATATACGTGCTCATGCCTGACCTTTGCATCGGCGCAGACATACAAAGGAAAGGCCTTCCCCACGGGGTAGCTGAACATGACATCCTCACCAATGGCCCATTGGGAAGGGATCTCCCGATTTCGATATTCCTTCAATATATCCTGCCGCCAGACAGTCGCGCCTCCGCATAGCCATTGGCTTTTGATATGGGCATCCACATTTTCAATGGAGACATGGTATCCCGAACTCAGGACTTTTCCCTGCCTCGGCAGGATTCGCTTCACGACGGCCTTTGCCCAGGAAGGAAAGGACGAATGATCACTGACAATATTAAAGGACACACCGGCCGTATTGGGACCCACCCTGTTCCAGAATGCGATCATCTCCAGCAGGGCCCCATCCACCAGAACGATATCATCATCGAGAAATCCCACCAAGGGTGTACTTCCATCAAGGAGTGCAATCCCCATGTTTCGCTGTCGGATCTGGCCCGGGGGGTCACACCGGTAATATTCCACCGGTAGTCTGTCGGAGAACGCTTCCACAATGCTCTTGATACTGCTCCCACCGTCCACAAGGATGATCCTGCCGCAGGGCATACCCTGCTTCGCGATGCTCTGTAAAAGATTCCTGACCTTTTCCGGCCGGTCCTTGGTGGGAATGATGAAGGCCAGGTCCTTGCCCGTGTAGGTTTTCTTCTCTTTATTCATGAAGCATTTTCTCAAAGGCTGCGCCGTCCCGCAGAAACATCTGGACCGTCTCTTTAGAATAGGGGTGGACCAACATCCCCCTCAAAATATCCGGGATCACCGTGACAATGTGTGCCCCTGCATCCAGCCACTCAATGACATTGAGAACCTCTCGTGTGGATCCCACTATAATCTCTGCCTTGAGGTTCGCTCCCTCCAACACGTTGCGCAGCCGGGCAATCTCATTGCTCGAATCGTAGCCCATGTTGTTGACACGCCCCCCAAAAATTGACACATAGGTTGCCCCGGCCATGGCAGCCAGGAAACACTGCTGGGCACTCATCATGGCGGTCACATTCACCCTGATGTTATGGACCGTTTCCAGCGCGTGTATCACCTCCAGGTTTTCGAGCTCCCCCTGGGGTCCATGGATGGTCACCTTCACCACGATATTCTCGGCCAGATCGGAAAAGGCCTTTGCCTGGTCAATCATTCCCGAGGCATCATTGGTGGTCACCTCCACCGAGACGGGAAAGGGTGCCACCATTTCCGCTATTTCCCTGGCACGTCTTCGAATCCCGTCCATACCGCCCGTGACACCCTCTTTGAGCATAATGGTCGGGTTGGTAGTGACCCCGCGGATAATCCCCATCCGGTGGAATTGCTCAATCTCCTCCAGCCTGCTTGAATCCAAAAAGATCGACATAATGCTATTTTACCCCCCTGTTTCCCAATTCACTGCACAGACTCCCATTTCATCTCTGCCAACTGGAGATTCGGGTGGGAGACGAGCAGGTGCCAAATGAGTGCCTGAAAGGATTCCGTATGGGCCGTCACGGCCTGGGGATTCACAGTGGGGACGACCACGCAGGCATCGGCAACCTGGGCCGTATAGCCTCCATCCCGGCCCACCACCCCAATGATTCCCGCTCCCACCTCTTGCGCATATTGGAGAGATCGAACGAGATTTGCACTGATGTTTCGTTCCAGATCACCCCCCCCCACTGAAAATACAAAGATCAAGTCTTTGCCATTCAGTCGGCTTCCCTTGAGCCACTCCACATAGGCGGTGTCCCACCCCTCATCGTTGACCCGGGCGGTCAGTTCAGCTACATTATCACTCGGTGCATATGCCTCAATCCCGGCGATCTTTCGAAAATCGGCAATCGCGTGACATGCATGCCCGGCGCCGCCCCCCACACCAAGGATAAAAAGGCGCCCCCCCTCTTCCCGTGTATGGACCAGCAGATCAACCATCTTATCCACAGTGTCAGTATCCAGTTGGGCAATGATTTGCGCCGCTTCAGACAGGTATTGCTTTGTATAGGGCATGATTCCTTCCTTTCTGTAAAGAACCGCACTCAGCTTACGGCCCGGAGGATCCGGCTCTGGTTTACCTCTGGAAGAGGACCAGAAACTTGCTCTCAGATCTCTGAGTTGTTGGAGGAAAGGGCCAGGTCAGAGATAGATGGCTCTGCCTTGGTGTTTTGTGGCTAAAATCACAAATTTCAATATTCAATCGTTCGACCTTGAGGCCCCTCGGCCATGAGACCTGTCGGCGAGCTCAGGTCGTGCCGCTCTGGGTCGAATGACTCTCGACAGGTGACCAAAACCGGATTAAAAAACGAACGTCCAACATCGAACA
>JAFDIX010000968.1 GCA_019307805.1 Deltaproteobacteria bacterium
CAAGCATGGTGATCAATCCAACGACCAAGGTAACGAGTACTATTTTCTTCATGCTTTTTCTCCTTTCAAAAAAGTTTCTTGTTAGTGGATAAAAACCCATATTCCCGAAATAGTGACGTTACTTCCTGTCCCCTCCTTTCACAAAGCGTTTAACCAGTTCGGCCAGCCCACCAGGTGAGTACATGATGGTCAGGATATAGATTGCCCCAATGAAGAGGAGCCACCTTTCGGTGTAGGCACTGATAAAATTTTTTAAAAAGACGATGAGGCCGGCACCCACGGCCGGACCCACCAGGGTCCCGGCACCGCCCAGGATGACCATGAGGAAGGCTTCAAAGGATGCCGTCAGTTCCACGTCCATGGGACTCACAAAACCATTGTAATAGGCCCACAGAATCCCGGAAATACCGCTGACTCCGCCTGCAATGATAAACGCCAGGTATTTGTGAAGCCATGTATTGTACCCCAGATTCCGCATGCGGGATTCGCTTTCGCGGATTCCCAACAGGCTCTGGCCAAAGGGTGAACGATGGAAGATGTAGAGAAAGAACATGACCAAAAGAAAAACAATGAGCACCATATAATAAAATACAATGGGCTCATCCAGGGAAAGGGAAAGGCCGATCTCCGGTCTGTAAATGCCGGCGATCCCGTTATCCCCAGTTATCCCCACCGGTCATGGTCACCCATCTGTAGGCCAGGCCAAAAATGACCATGCCAAGGGCCAGCGTGATCATAAGGAAATAAACACCTTGCGTATGGGCTACTATCAACCCGAATATGGCAGCCACAAAGAGGGCGGCAAAGAGGCCGCCTGAAACACAACCCAAAAAACCCACCTTATATTTGGTACTCAATATGGCCACCGCATAGGCAGATGTGCCGAAGTAGGCGCAGTGACCAAAAGAGGCGAGGCCGGTATATCCCATGAGGATATTGAGGCTCATGGCCAACACGGCATAGATAAGCATCTGTATGAGAATGGTGAGCCAGTATGAAGTGAGAAGGGGGGGAAGAATCACCAGAATGAAGAAAGCGGCGATGAACCCTAAAATTTTTAACCTGAACTCGGTGAGAACTCCCATATATTGAAACCCCCTCGATTAACTCGGTTTGGTGCCGAACAGGCCCGTAGGTCTAACGGCCAAAATGATTGCCATGGGAAGAAAAATAGTGAAGTAGGAAAAGTCCGGGAACAGGGCTTTTCCCCAGTTGTCCATAAGTCCCACAAGGAGGCTTCCAACCGCAGCCCCTTTCAGGCTTCCCATTCCACCGACAATGACCACAACAAAGGCCAGGGGAAGGACTTCAAAGTCGGCCCCTGCAAACACCCCGAACATTGGGGCTGCCACCACACCTCCGAATGCGGCAAGGAAGGCGCCCAGCGCAAACATGAGACCCGAAACGAGCGGGACGTTGATACCCACACCCCGGGCCATTTCCTTGTCGTCCACCGTGGCCCGCAGTTGTGCACCGTAGGCGGTCTTATCATTAAAGATCCACAGCCCGATGGCAACGATGATGGAAATCAGGATAACCGCCAGGCGGTAGGCAGGGAATACGGTCTCCCCGAGATGGACCGAGTGCTGAAGAAAGGCAGGTGCAGGAAAAGAGAGAGGGTCTCCCCCCCAGATAATCAGTGCAAGATCACGGAAGATCAGGGCAAATCCCATGGTCATAAGGACCTGGGGAAAGTGATCCACATATTTGTTGAGGAACAGGCGCTGCATCAGGATTCCAACAATCCCGACGGCCAGTCCGGCGCCGATAAGGGATAGGAAGAAATTGCCGGTGAGCGAGTAGATGGAAAGCCCGATATACCCCCCGAGCATATAGTAGGACCCATGGGCGACATTCACGATATTCATGACTCCGAAAATCAGGGAAAGCCCGCTGGACAGAAGGAACAGGACGGCTGCAAAGGAAACACCGCTGAGTGTTTGAATGATAAAAAAATTCATGGACTCCCACCCTTTCACGGTTGTAAGCTAGGTGCCAAGGAGATGGTTAAGATTCGTGGTTTTGAACGGGAACACAGGAACACGCGTGTACCTGTGTTGTGAATCCATACTGTATAGGTAAGAATGGATTGCGCTGTCAAGGAAAATTTCACTCCTAAAGAAATCAAAAGAATTCCAAATTACGCGGTGTGAATGGAAGAAATAGCAATAACAGTAAATTGCTAAGTTTTCACTGACATTGAAACTTTTTTTGTATTACAGAAATATGTCTTACCGGTTAAGATGTGATTTCTTTATTTTGGAAAAAATACTTGGAATCATGGAGGTGGCACTATGGGCCTGGAAGGAAAGGTTGACATAA
>JAFDIX010000252.1 GCA_019307805.1 Deltaproteobacteria bacterium
TCGGGGTCTTTCGGATAATCAGGCAGTTCAGGCTCCTCCGAAGCGTTCAGGTGATAGAGAGGGCCGTAGAACTCGTCGAAGCCGTGGAGGGTGGGCAGGTGTTCGTCCTTGTCTCCCAAGTGGTTCTTCCCGAACTGGGCAGTGGCGTAGCCCAGCGGCTTCAGCAGGTTCGCAAGCGTGGGGTCTTCCTTCTTCATACCGAGGTCGGCGCCGGGCATTCCCACCTTACTGAGGCCGGTGCGGAAAACGCTCTGCCCCATGATGAAGGCCGCACGGCCGGCGGTGCAACTCTGCTCCGCGTAGTAGTCGGTGAAAATCATCCCTTCTTTGGCGACGCGGTCAATGTTGGGCGTTTTGTAGCCCATCATCCCCTTTGTGTACGCGCTGATGTTGCTTTGGCCAATGTCGTCTCCCCAAATAATGACGATGTTGGGTTTCTTAGCTGCTAAAGCAGAATTGACCGGACAGATCAGCAGGGCCAATACACTAAAAGCGAGCAATACAGTTATCAATCTTTTCATTCGATCCTCCCCCTTGTTTGGGTTAACTGCTTATCTTGAACTGGGCTAAAAACTCGTTGGGCTCAAAGACCTTCAGGGCAGACCCGGTAAAGTCTTTCGTATTTCTGGTGACAACAGAATCAACCCCTGCCATTTGACCGGCCTCATCCAACACTGCATCCTCAAAATCTTGGATTTTACTCACAAGCGCACGTTCGATCACTGGTCTGTTCACGGTGGCAATTTCAAACAGGCTGATGAGTTTACGCAGAGCATCCCGGGCTTTCGGCGCTGGAAGGGACTGGATTAACAGGTAGTCTATCGTTGTAATGGTAGTGGCACAAAGGAAGGCGTCAATGCGAGACTCTTCGACAAGACAAAAAACATCCACGGCAGCTTTTACAAAAGGCTCACGCTCAAGCAGAACATCAAGTACCACGTTGGTATCAATAATCACGCTCAAAGGTACTTCTCCCGAAGGTGTGTCTTGTAATCATCCTCCGAGATCTCTTGTCCCTTTAAAATACCGACAAGTGATGCTGTGGTCGGAGGCAGAACCTTTTCGGAATCCGGCCGCGAACCAATCGAATCGATGAAATCAGATACCATACGGGATACGGATTTGCCCCGGCGTTTTGCCTCCATTTTGGCCTTTCGCACAACGGCTTCGTCCATTCGTAATGTCAGTTTCGTATGCATGACGTACAATATAATTATGTTAGTACGTCACTGTCAAGTTTTTTCTCTATTCTCAGGTCTTGATTCCCTGCGCAATTTCCCGCACTCTTTCCATGATTTCCGTCGGATCCAGGGTTTGAAAGGCCCGATCCCTCATGAGAATTTTCCCGTTCACGACCACGTCCTTCACATCGGCACCGCTTGCGGAATAGACCATGGTGGAAACAGGATTATAGAGGGGAACCAGGTGGGGACTGTTCATATCGACAACAATCAGGTCAGCTTTTTTCCCCTTTTCAATGGTCCCGATTTCTCTGTCCAGGCCCAGGACTTTGGCACCCTCCGATGTGGCCATCTTCAGAATGGTTTCGGCATCCATATGGGTGGGATCCATATTGTAGACTTTCTGCAGTTTGGCAGCACAATCCATTTCCTGGAAAAGGTCCAGGTTGTTATTGGATGCACATCCATCGGTGCCGAGGCCCAGGTGAAGACCACGGCCGATCATTTCCCAGGCCCTGCAGATGCCTGAGGCAAGCTTCATGTTGCTCTCCGGTGTATGTACGACCCTCACCCCGCCATGGCAGAGGAGGTCCATTTCCTCCGGGCTCAGGTGGATCGCATGGACGGCAATGAGATTGCGGGTCAAAAGACCCAGGCGGTGAAGGTGGGAGGCAGGACGCTCACCGGTTCTGTTCATCATTTCAGAGACCTCGTCAGCTGTCTCTGAGAGGTGGATCTGGAGGGGAGAGGAGAATTCCTCAGATATTTCCATGGCCCCCTGAAGGGTATTGTCGGAACAGGTGATTGGGCTGTGGCAGAATAGACCGGGATAGATACGATCCGAGAAACCTCGCCACTTCATTAAAAATTCCCGTCCTCTGTTCAGGTTTTCTTTCGGGTCCGCCAGGCCGGGGGCCGGAAAATCGATGACGCCCTGGGCAACGAGGGCCCTGAGACCGGATTCCTGAACCGCCCGTATTGTGTGGTCCTGAAGGAAGTAACCGTCGGAAAATGTGGTGGTACCTGAAGCAATCATTTCAAGACATCCCAGGAGCACCCCCCAATAGACATTCTCCTCATTGATATGGGTTGCTTCCGAAGGAAAGATTTTTTCAAAGAGCCACTGCTTCAGGGGAAGATCGTCTGCAAGGCCCCTGAAGAGGGTCATGGCCGTGTGGGTGTGGGCATTCACGAGACCGGGCATGATGAGTCCCTTGGCGGCCTGAATGATTTCAGCCCCGGGCGCGGGCTCCCCGGGAGCATCAGAACTTTGAATATCCAGAATCCTGTCTCCCTTGATCAATATCCTTGCATTGGGGACAGGAGACTCGCCATCCACCATAGAGAGCAGTGTTCCACCCTCGATGATCACATCCGGTGATGGGGCGATGTCGGGTTGATTATCTTTTAGATTCATGGGGTGACTCCATTTGCTGGTTTCTAGATACTGGATGCTGGATTCTGGATGATCTAGAAATTCGTTTTCTGGGTCGCTATTACGCAGCGTCCTTGAGGAACATAACATCCCCGATCAATTTATCAATCTCCCTATCATAAGGTATCGAGCGCATACCTTTAACACGGGAAACCAAATACTTGAACAATGAGATTCTATACCATAACCTTGATAAAAGGCTCCAGGGTTTCCAGGAAAAAATCTCTCGCAGAGCGCACAGCCGCCGTCGCCTTTAAGGCTATGGCGCGCCAAGGAGAGCGCAGAGAAAATACGGAAAATGAAATTGCTTGACAAGCCCATGTGATCTGGTAGGAAGGAATCCTTGTTGCGGGACCCAAGTGCTGAAAGATAGCAGAGCAGGGTGGATTCAAAAATGGCCGTTATTGCCCCTTTTAGGGGCCTGACATATAATGTGGATCGTCTTGGGGACATATCCCGTTTGGTTGCGCCCCCCTATGATGTCATATCCGAGGAGGAGCAGGAAGAATACTATCAAACGGATCCCTATAATATCATCCGCCTGATCCTTGGTAAAACAAAGATAGGTGACTCGGACTGGGATAACCGGTATACGCGGGCGGCTGATCTTTTTCAGCGGTGGGAATCGGAAGATGCATTCATCAGGGATGAATTTCCTTCCATGTATCTCACCTCCCTCACCTACGATCCGGAGGACGGTCGCGGTCCAAGGGTGCGATGGGGAGTGATAGTGGTGGTGAAGATCGAAGAGGAGGATTCAGGGGTTATCCTTCCCCACGAAAGGACCTTTTCCGCGCACAGGGAAGACCGGTTGAAACTCATGAGGACATGCAACGCCCAGTTCAGCCAGATTTTTTCCCTTTTTGAAGACCCGCATGGGGATTTACTCCATACCTTTGAAGGGATATCACAAACGCCACCTCACTTTTCCTTCCCATTCATGGATGGAACGGGGCATGAGATGTGGATCGTTCAGGAGCCCGAAATCCTTGAGAAGGCGGCCCGGGTTATGGCGGAGAAACGTATTTTCATTGCCGACGGCCACCATCGCTATGAAACTTCAAGGAACTATCGCAATATCATGCGGGCACGATATGGCAAGCGTCCGCACAACCGTTCCTATGAATACGTGGTGATGTATCTGACCAGCATGGATGATCCGGGCCTGACCATTCTGCCTTCCCACCGCCTCGTCAAAAGATGTCCTGATTTTGACCTGGACATCTTTATGGGGAAAGTTAAGAGATGGTTTGACATCACAACCATCCCCTCCGGGAAAGGGGATGGTGCCCTCAGAAAAAGCCTTGAGGAGCAGGGCCGAGCCACTTCGGCCATCGGTTTCCATCACCATGGTCTGGCACAGGACTACCTCCTCACCCTGAAACCCGAAACGCGTGATCAGATGGGGGATGATCTGGCGCCTCCCCTCCGGGAGTTGGATGTGCTCGTCCTGTCCCGCTTTATACTCCAGTCCGCTCTCGGGTTTACCAGGGCTGATCTGGATAATGAAGAGATATTTCACTACCAAAGTGACTTTCCCAGGGCCATGGCCGTGGTTGATTCAGGAGACTGCCAGATGGCATTTCTGCTCAATCCCACCAGGATCGAGCAAGTGAAAGAGGTGGCCGGCAGCGGCCTGATCATGCCCAGAAAATCCACCTACTTTTATCCGAAAATATTAACCGGGCTGGTATTTAATAAGATCGTCCCCAATGAAACCATCGAATTCCCCACCAGTTGAATTGCGTGCCGATGAATCCATGGACTCTTTTATGGATGGGCGGTTAAAGCTCATCCAGTCCAGGAGCGGGTACCGTTTCTCCATAGATGCCGTTCTTTTGTCTCAGTTTACCACGACCAGGGCAGGAGATATTCTTGTGGATATGGGTACCGGATGCGGGATCATACCGCTCCTGTTGCTCCTCACCAGGCCTGTGCAGCATGCCCTGGGTCTGGAGCTCCAGACGTCCCTGGCAGAGCAGGCGGTTCGCAATGCCATGCTGAACGGCTTTGAACACAGGATGGACGTTGTGCAGTGTGACATCAGGCAGCCCCCATTATCCCCCGGGGTTGCTGATGTGGTTGTGTGCAACCCGCCCTACCGGAAAAAGGACAGTGGACGAATCAATCCCGACCCCCAAAGGGCCATAGCACGTCATGAGATCATGACTTCCCTGGAGGATATCCTTGCGGCAACCAGGATGATATTGAAGCCCAAAGGCAGACTCGCCATGATCTATCCTGCTTTTCGGCTTACAGATATCCTGTGGAAGATGCGGGAATACCGCCTGGAGCCCAAAAGAATCCAGATAGTCTATCCGGGATTGAAATCAGAGGCAAAATTGGTCCTGGTGGAGGCCGGCCTGGACGGGCGGGGAGGTCTGAAGATCCTGCCCCCCATCATTGATCAGGGGGATTTCTCTATATAGAGGCAATCCTGAATTCTATTCTCTTTACCGCCGGTCGTCCCAGTTTCCCATTGAGTTTTTTTCGGATGGTCTTTTCCACATACCCCAATTCCTGAAGCCAGATGGGATCGGTCACACTGACCCTCAGTTTTCCTTCTTTGATCCACAGGGGACGGGTATGCTTGGCCACAGGAATTCCTACGACCTCTTCCCAGACTTTCCAGATACGGGCGTCATCGGGATTAAAGGGGAGGGCGGTATCCCCCAACAATGAGGCAATAACATCCTTAAGGGGGACCAATGACGCTTTTTTTTCGTCCATGGGGGTTCCTTGCTTCATCTGGAGATAGAAAAC
>JAFDIX010000016.1 GCA_019307805.1 Deltaproteobacteria bacterium
GGTACTGTCAAGTTTTTTGTGTAAATTTTTTATCTTCCAATTTCTGAAAGAAGGGCAGATTGTTACGCACTTTCCCTATAGGGTTTGACTTCCAGTGCAACTCCATTTTAAGGCAGATAAAAGCCAGGAGAGTATAACAGGAATTCTCCCCGGCTACGATCTCCATAGGCTTTGTTCTGCGTTTAAATTCTTTGTTAAGGCGTTCAATAATGTTGGTGGTTCTCATTGAAATCCACTCTTCATCTGGACAGATAAAAAACGTCAGACACGCTTCTAAAGAGTTCTCCAGACATTTGACAGCAGAAGGAAGGTCTCGCTGCCATCTCTCTTTGAAGATGTCAAAGAACTCCATGGCCTTCTTTTTTGAGGAGGCGTAGAAGATGGAGCGCATATCATCGGCCACGGCCTTTTTCAACTTCCTCGGTACCTTGGCCAGCACATTGCTGGCCACATGCACCTGGCATCTCTGGACTTTGGCTTTCGGGAATTCCTCCTTAAATACCTTCTCTAGGCCTGGTAATCCGTCCATAACCCCCAGGACCATATTGTTGCCATCTAAACCTCTTCCCTTTAGATCCTTGAAAAACTCCCGCCAGGTGGGAGCTGACTCCTTATCCCCTGCCTGGAAGCCTAACACCCGTTTGTGCCCTGTCTCCGTAACCCCAATAGCCACCAGCACGGGAACCTTCTCTATGCTCCCATCTATGCGCATATCGAAGTTAACACCGTCTAAAAAGATATACTTAATGGACTCCCCGGATAGATCACGGGTTCTCCATTTCTCCACCGCACCGATCAATTCTTTATTGGCGTTGCTTACCTCGGAAGCAGATATCTTCCGGCCAATCAGCCTTGTAGAAAGCATTGATAAGCTACGGGTGCTCACACCAGTCAAAAACATAAAACTCAAGTCCTGGCGAAGCTCATTCTCATACCGTTTGCTTCGGGGGATCACCTGGGTCTTAAACTCACCGTTCCGATCCCTTGGCACCTCAACCTGTACCTCTCCAATACCTTTTAATGTGAAGTTGCGAGGATAGGAACCATTGCGATGATTAACCTCTCCCTGACCATGTTCATACCATTCCCGTGCAAGAAATTGGGTGCGCTCCATGTCCATCAATCTGGAAAGATATTCGCCAACACTCTGTCTGATGTCTACTCGGATCATCTCAAATATCTTGTCCGGTCCCTCCTGGATTTCCTTGAAAATGCTCACAACCTCTGGTACGCTAACCTCTATTTTCATGGGTGCTTCTCCTTTCTTGGGGGGTTTTGTGGTGAAACCCTTTTAAAGGAAAAGCACCTTTTTTTATACCCTTTTAGAATTTACACAAATTATTTTACACTACCGAATTTCTCGAACTTGTTCATTTTGCTATATGGCCTGGGGGCGATGTCGACGGAAGTATGTATGCAGTATTCTTCTACTCAACATTCATTACGTCTATTTGGGCGTGGTTGTACGCCTCTAGCGAAGCCGCAGTTAGATTGGCCATGCGTTTTAGAAACGGTGTAAGGATTCTCCAGTGGGCCCTGCCGATAGAGACGAAACCTTTCCGTTCAATTGGTGAAGTAGCGGCTCTTTTTGTTTGCGTAAGTTATTGGGTAATTGCGGGAATTGCATCGTTGCTTCAACAGACTGCGTGAGCGTCAATTGATGATATGTGCTGGCTAACAATGGCATGCACTCGGGCATGGATTCCGCTACGCTTCATACCCGCCAGTGATGTCAAACGTTATGGCGGTCTGTGATAGCCTTATTATACAAAATTGCATGCCGGTTTGGTTGGAATTTTCGATTGTCATCTGCTGGTCAAGATACTCTCAGTTCACTAAAACTATTCTATTACTTTATTTCACTGTGCTTCCCGGTTTTGTTGCCACATCCGGTATCAGGAGGTGGACACCACTGTCATCTTCTGCCGCGAGAACCATTCCCTGGGATTCCACCCCCATCAGTTTTGCTCCACCCCCATCAGTTTTGCCGGTTCAAGGTTGACCACCAGGACCACCTGTCTCCCCTGAAGGTCCTCCGCTTCATAGTGACCCGCAACCCCGGCGACAACAGTCCTTTCCTCCCCCACATCCACGGTCAGTTTGATGAGCTTTTTGGACTTTGGGATGGGCTCCGCCTTTGTGATGGTGCCGACTCTGAGATCCAGTTTTTGAAATTCCTCAAAAGAGATCACTGCCTTTTCTCCCTTCGGTTTCTTCCCCTTTTTCTTCTCTTTGGGCGGTTCCGGCTTCTTATCCGCCTCGATACGGGGAAACAGGCGGGGAACCTCCGCAATGGTCTTCCCGGTCACACCGCCCCACCGGCCTACGTCTTCCAGGGTCAGTTCCCTTCCTGACTTTGGAAGCCCCAGGGCATGCTGGATGTTTTCCGCGCTCTGGGGCATGAAGGGCCAGACAAGGACCGAGACGATCTTGATCGATTCTGTGAGGTGGAAGAGGACCGTCTCCAGCCGAGGCCTGTCCGATTTGGCCAGGACCCAGGGTGCCATGGAGTCGATATATTTGTTGAGCCTGCCAATAACGGTCCAGATCCCCATAAGTGCCTTATGAAACTCCAGGGCCTTCATGAACCGGGGATATTCGCCGACCTGCGCCATGACCGCTTCCTGCAATTCCTCGTCAACCTTCAGGACCTCTCCGGATGCAGGCACGGCACCCTCCAGATACCGCTGAATCATGGTCAAACTTCTGCTGACCAAGTTTCCCAGGTCATTGGCCAGATCCGCGTTGATCCTCCCCACCAGGGCCTCCTCACTGAACTCGGAATCAAGGCCAAAGACCATATCCCGCAACAGGAAATATCTGAAGGCGTCCAGCCCGTATATCCCTGCCAGATCCAGAGGTTTGACAACGTTACCCAGGCTCTTGGACATTTTCCCTTCATTGATATTCCAGTATCCGTGGACATTGAGATGCTGATAGGGTTCTATGCCGGCCGACTTGAGCATGCAGGGCCAGTAAATCCCGTGGGGTTTTAAAATGTCTTTGGCAATGATGTGCTGGACCACGGGCCAAAATTTGTTAAAGAGGGGTCCGTCCGGGTAGTTGACTGCCGAGATGTAATTAATGAGCGCATCAAACCAGACATAGGTGACATATTCCTTGTCAAAGGGCAGGGTGATGCCCCAGGAGAGTCTGGACTTGGGACGTGAAATACACAGGTCTTCCAGGGGATCTTTGAGAAAAGAAAGCACTTCGTTTTTGTATCTTTCAGGACGAATGAACTGGGGATGCGCCTGAATATGGTCCCTCAGCCAATCCTGATATTTTCCCATGCGGAAAAAATAATTGGATTCTTTGATCGTCTGGGGTTCTGTCTGGTGATCCGGGCATTTCCCATCCACCAGTTCTCTTTCCATGTAAAACCGCTCACATCCGAAACAGTAGAGCCCCTCATAGTCACTGAAGTAGATGTCCCCCTTTTCATTGACCATGTTAAGAATAAGTTCCACTGTCTTTTTGTGGCCGGGGTCTGTTGTACGCACAAAATGGTCGTTGCTGATATTTAATTCAGGCCAGAGATCCCTGAAGAGCCGGCTGACCCGGTCCGCATAGGCCTGTGGGGTCTGCCCTGCCTTTTGGGCGGCTTCAACGATTTTGTCCCCGTGTTCATCCGTGCCCGTGAGAAAATAGGAGTCTTCTCCGGAAAGGACGCTGAATCGGTTGAGGACATCGGCAACAATGGTGGTATAGGCGTGCCCCAAATGGGGCTCGGCATTGACATAATATATAGGTGTAGTGACATAAAATGGTGTGTTCAATAGTTTAACCGTTTCCTTTCTTTCAATGAATCGTCACTGGGAGGCCGGCAACGTAAAACTTGTTCCGGCATCCCTGGCAACAACAATTCGCGATAGGGCCGGATGCCGTCTATTTCGCCTTTGAGTTCGGCTTATTCCGGATAATGTCTTTGGTGGAAATCTCTATATCCTCACCGCCATCCAGGCTCACGGTCAGGGTCTTTTTCAATATATTCTGGCGAACAACCTTCCCCTCTCCTTGTTTTGTGTTCACCCGCTTACCGACCTTGGGAATATCCTTTTTTGCGTTCTCATAGTATTTAAATTCATAGGCAAGACAACACATGAGTCTCCCGCACATTCCGGAAATCTTGGTGGGGTTCAGAGAGAGGTTTTGCTCTTTGGCCATTTTAATGGACACAGGGTCAAAGCTGTTGAGGAACCCCGTACAGCAAAGCTGGCGACCACAGTTCCCCAGACCGCCCACCATCTTGGCCTGATGACGAACGCCGATCTGTCGCATTTCGATCCTTGTATGAAACTTCTGGACAAGATCCTTGACCAATTCTCGAAAATCCACCCTGCCATCGGCCGTAAAATAGACCATGACCTTGCTTCCATCAAAGAGGCGCTCGACACCCACCAGGATCATGGGCAGGGATCTTTCCTTGATCCTTTTAGTGCAGAAACTGGAAATCTCCTGGTTCAGCCTATGGTTCTTCTCATGCCGCTCCAGATCCTTCTCAGAGGCAACACGCAATACTTTTCGAAGCCGTTTTGGAGGGCCGTCCTCACCCCATTTCCTCGGCGCGGCACATACCATGCCCAGGGCCGGCCCCAGTTCTGTTTCTACCATGACCAAATTTCCCTTCTGAAGCACAAAATGCCCTGTGTCAAAAGAGGAAAGCTTTCCGGATTTGCCGACTTGAACCCCCACTACCTTGTTCATCTTGTGACCATTACCCTTTTTTTTCGCCCTGGTCCTGGTGAGCCCGTTTTTTAAGGGCCAGCAGCGTGTTCTCCATTAAAAGATCCACATTCCGTGAGCGCAGGATGTCTCTCTGGGCCCCATCCAGGAGCAGAATGCTTTCCAGTAAATCGTTCATGTTATAGCTTTTTGCTATATTTTTCAACTTGTGCGAAAAGTCCATATTGAAAAGGAGGTCTTCCGACCCTCCTGCCTTCACAAGCATAAGATCCCTGTACCAGGTTCGCCAGATCCCCAACACCTCCAGGAGACCCCCTTCCCACTTCCCCGGGCCCTCGGAGCCCCGCTTCTTCTCCGCCCTTGTGATCTCGGTGGCCATTTTCAAAACACCTTCAGGGGGGAGCCCGGAAAGATCCGTGATTCTTTGAAGATGGGTATTCCTGTTTTCTAAAAAACCCCCGGCATGCATGTGGATGGCCCTCCCCAGACTACCTTCTGACATCTTGGTCAGCAGGAGTGCCATATCCTCTTCCAGCCCCAGAAGTTCCCGCAGGCGATGCGCGATAAGATCCGCCGTTATGGGCTGGAAAGGTACTTTCTGACATCGAGACAAGATGGTGGGCAACAGGTCCAGCGGTTCCATTACGGTCAAAATCAGAATATTCCTCTCAGGAGGCTCTTCAAGTGTTTTCAGGAATGCATTGGCCGCTTCCTCGGTCATCATTTCGGCCCGGGTGACGATACTGATCCGATACCTGCCGGATACAGGCTTGTACCCAAAGCGTCGATTCAGCTCCCGTATTTGTTCAATCTTGATGACGGTTCCCTGGGGCGTCACTTGTTCAAGATCGGGGAAGTTTCCGGACATTAACTGGCGGCAGGACAGACACCCACCGCATCCTTCTCCATCTACCGGTGCGGTGCAGTTGATGGTTTGGGCCAATGCGATTGCGGTCGTCCTCTTACCGATCCCCGGTATGCCCACGAACAGATAGGCATGGGGAATCCGGTCCATTGCCATGGCCTGTTTTAAGTACCTGATGGCCCTTTCCTGGCCGATAATCTGTGAAAAGGGAGTAAATGGTGCTTTGTTATTCATGGCGCTTCAATCTATTCTTCCATGTGTGGTTTGAGGCGATCAAGAATGGCCTTTTCCATTACATCCCTGTCAACGGAGGCATCAATGACCGCGAACCGTTTGCTGTGGGTCTCTGCAAGGGCAAGATATGCATCCCGGACCTTCAGGTGAAAGGCCACCGCTTCCCTCTCGAAACGATCCTGCCCCTTTTGAGTCCCCTGACTATCACGTTTTCGGGCCCTTTGAAGCCCCACTTCTACGGGGCAATCAAGGAGAAATGTCAAATCCGGAACCAGACCCTGTGTTGCCATTTCATTCAAAAACCGGATCAATGCCTCATCCTGTCCCCGGGCCGAGCCCTGGTATGCCATAGTCGCATCGAAAAAGCGGTCACACAAAACCCATTTCCCCGCTTCGAGGGCCGGTTTTATCACTTCTTCAACATGTTGTGTCCTGTCGGCAATATACAGGATGAGCTCTGTCAAGGGAGTGAGGTCCTTGCTTTTGGCGTCCAGGAGGATCCGCCTGATTCGCCTTCCGATATCCGTCCCTCCCGGCTCGAGGGTGGCGACAAGGGGGAGGCCATATCCCTCCAGGCGGTCTGCCAGACGCTTTATCTGGGTCGTTTTCCCGCAACCTTCAATACCTTCAAATGTTATAAACAATGCAATCTCCCGGAAAAGGCTTTTCAACAAAGAAGGGAGTATAAAGAAAAACTACAGGATATTCAAGGAGCCAGGATTTTGCTTTACAGAAGGGAAGAGCGACCTGTCCGTATGGGGAATAAATTTTGCCGCACTGAAAAGTTCCATGAACCGCGAGTTCACATTGAGTTCTATGTAGGTCACCTGATCCTGAATCCGATACATTTCATCCCGTGCCCTTTTCGAGACCAGGGCCTGTCCTGCACCCTCGAGGCTTGTATTCCCCAGAGCCCTATAGGTTTCCAAAGGAAGGTCCGGGAGCATACCAATGGTGATGGCTGACCTGGGATCGATATAGGAGCCAAATGCACCTCCAATGTAAAAGCGCTGAATGTCCCTGAGCGATACATTGACCATTTCCGTAATGGTGGTAAGGATTGCAAACATGGCAGCCTTTGATCTTAAAAGGGAGTCAATGTCCGCTTGACTCAGGGTGAGATCCTTTCCCGTGGCAGACGCCCCTGACGGTACCACCACAAAATGCTTCATTCCTTCTATTTCCCTGAGATGATCTCCGCATCTTGCCGGCACAAATTTCCCCCGCAGATCAATCATGCCCAACCGGTAAAGTTGTGCCACAAGGTCTATCAAGCCAGACCCGCAAATGCCCACCGGTGGGCTATTGTTAATGGTCCCCAACTTCAATTCCCCGGACTCCCGGTCTGTGGCAACCTTGTCTATGGCGCCGGGAGCCGCCATCATGCCCATGCTTGCCACCCCCCCTTCCAGGGCAGGTCCTGCAGCCCCTGCACAGGCCATGAGCCAATCCCTGTTCCCGAGGACAACCTCGGCGTTGGTCCCCACATCAACCAGCAGGGAGGTCCCCTGCCGGTGATGCATCCCCGATGACAATATTCCGGCCATGAGGTCCCCACCAAAGTAGCTCCCCACATTGGGACATACCAGGACCGGGGCGTTGGGATGGATCCCCAGGCCCAGCTCTCCGGCTCTTATGGGTTCAGGCCGGTTGATGACCGGGATATAGGGTTCCCTGCAAAGCCAGTAGGGATCCAGGCCCAGGAACAAATGGGTCATGGTCGTATTTCCTGCAACAGACATCCCCGCCACCCGGTCAAAAGAGACCCCCTGGTCTTTTACTATCTGTCCGATTTCCCTGTTGAGCCCCTGGATGAGAAGACCCTGCAAATTACACAGGCCGTCTTCTTCGGATGCCTTGTGAATTCGGGTGAGGATATCCGGACCCATTTCAAGCTGGGGATTGAGAAATGAGCGTTCACCCTTTATCCCCCCGGTGAGCAGATCCAGAAGCCGGATCGTGATCATGGAGGTACCCAGGTCAACAGCCAGGCCAAAGATCCTTGCCCCCTTTTGAGCGGGTAGAATGTCGATCAGGTGCCACAGGTGGTTGGCCCTGTAAAGCACTGCCTGAACGTCATAGCCCTCTTTTCTGAGAATACCGGGCATTTTTTTCACCAGTGGAAAGTCAATGGCCACTTCTTCTGAATCGAGGGACTGTCGAATCTGATTGAGAAATCGATCCACATCTGCCCGGTTGTCCTCAAGACTGGGACCCTCCATTTTGGCCTGCACCGTCCTGATCCACCCTGATGCGGCCGGCGCCTGCCCTCTTTTCTGGTTTGTTTTATCCTCGTTTCCCATAGGTTTCTTATACTTTCAAAAGGAAATTTTGTGAAACCCAAAATTGATGGTCTCGCAAATAGTCCCAAAACCGTCATGCCGGACTTGATCCCCGCTGAAGACGGGATCTTCGACCGGCATCCAGAAGTAATTGGATTTACTGGATTCCGGCTTTCGCCGGAATGACGTTTTCAAACGATTCTCGACTTTTTACGAAGCCGTCAAATTTCTTTCCCAAACACAATACAACTCTGCCATTCGAAGATCCCGTTTTTACAACATCCGGCACCCAGTATCTTTTCACTAATGGCGCCTCAACATATCAATACTTGACATAAATCCGCCTCGGGCGGATAAATTATAATGAGTATTTTAGATTTACGATCCCCAAAGGAGGTTGCGCGTGAAGTCTCTTCCCGTCATTGGCATTACCATGGGTGATCCTTCCGGTGTGGGTCCTGAGATCATCGTGAAGGCCCTCAGGGACCCTTCTGTTTTCAAAACCTGCCGGCCCGTCGTATTTGGGGATCCCGGGGCCCTTTCCATGGGCATGCCTGATTTGAAGGCCGAAACCATGCACATGATCTCAGGCCCCTCTGATGCGCGTGGCAGACCAGGGGAAATAGACCTTGTGCCTGTTTCCAGGCTGGACAAACACCTGATGCTCCCGGGCCGGCCTACAACCGAGGCCGGGGATGCCATGGTGAGCTACATTACCCGGGCAGTGAAATACGCCCGGGAAGGGGCGATTGCAGCCATGGTGACCGGCCCCATCAGCAAGGCCCTGATGCACAGGGCAGGTCATATTTTCGAGGGCCACACCCAGTTGATCGCCCACCTGACGGATTCCCATGACTATGTCATGATGTTGGCCGGGGAAAGGCTGCGGGTGGCCCTGGCAACCATCCATTGCGCCATCACGGATGTCCCTGCCTGCCTGAGCGAAGGAGCAATATATAAGACCATTACGATCACCGGAAAGGCGCTTCATGGGGATTTCGCACTGGAAAACCCTGTGATTGCAGTGACGGCGCTCAACCCGCATGCCGGGGAAGAAGGACTCTTCGGGACTGAGGAGGAGACCATTATCAAGCCTGCCGTAGAAAGGGCGAGGCGTGAAGGCTTCAGGGTGGTGGGGCCCTTGCCTGCAGACACCCTCTTCTGGAAGGCTGCTGCCGGACAATACCATGCCGTGGTGGCCATGTATCATGATCAAGGCCTGATCCCTCTGAAGCTTCTCCATTTCTCGGATGCGGTAAACATCACCCTGGGACTCCCCATCATCAGGACATCGGTGGATCATGGCACGGCATACGATATTGCCGGAAAGGGCATTGCAGATCCTTCCAGCCTCAAAGCAGCCATCAGGATGGCCGTCATGATCGCTGAAAACAGAAAAAATGACATCTGAAAAGATAAAAATCAGGGGCGCCCGGGTTCACAACCTGAAGAACATCTCCCTGGACATACCGCGAAATGCCTTTGTGGTCATCACGGGACTGTCCGGTTCCGGAAAATCTTCCCTGGCCTTTGACACCATCTACGCGGAAGGGCAAAGGCGGTACGTGGAATCCCTCTCTGCCTATGCCCGGCAATTCCTCGAGCAGTTGGATAAGCCCGATGTGGATGTCATCGACGGGCTTTCTCCTGCCATCGCCATAGAACAAGGATCCTCGAGCAAAAACCCCCGCTCCACCGTGGGCACCGTGACTGAAATATATGATTACATGAGGCTCCTCTTTGCGAGGATCGGCCATCCCCACTGCCCCAAGTGCGGTCTTGAAATCACCTCCCAAACCACCCAGCAGATAGTGGATCAGATCATGGCCCTCGAAGAGGGAACCAAGGTGCAAATTTTGGCCCCCCTGATTCGAGGGAAAAAGGGCGAACATGTCCAGCTCCTGCAACGTCTTCGACGGGACGGTTTCACCAGAATCCGAGTGGACAATGACATGAGGCTGCTGGAAGAGGACATTGCCCTGGATAAAAAGAAAAGGCACGACATCTGCGTGGTGGTAGACCGTTTAGTCATTCACAAAGACATCAGACGTCGTCTCACCGACTCTATGGAACTCACCCTCAATCTGTCCGAAGGGCAGGCCCTCCTTGATGTTATGGGCATCGAGGAGCTCTTTTTCAGCCAAAAAGCGGCTTGTGACAAGTGCGGGGTCAGCATACCGGATCTCACGCCGCAGATGTTCTCTTTCAATAACCCCCAGGGCGCCTGCCCCGAATGCAGCGGTCTCGGCACGAAGAGGTATTTCGACCCCGATCTCATCATCCCCGATCCGAGTCTGTCCCTCAGGGAAGGCGCTATTCAGCCCTGGGCCAACCGGCATTCCGTTTATTTCCAGCAGATGCTTGATTCCCTGTGCCGGCACTATGGCATCGATATCTATTCCCCCTTCAAGAACCTTCCTAAAAAGGTACGGGAGGCCCTGCTCTATGGATCGGGAGAAGAGGAAATCAACTTCTACTATGAGAAAGATGACCGCCGCCATCACTACACCCGGCCCTTTGAGGGGGTCATTTCAAACCTGGATAGGCGCTACCGGGAGACGGACTCCTATCACGTCAGGGACGACATCGAGAACTACATGAGCATCCGCCCATGCCCTGCCTGTGGGGGCGCCAGATTAAAACCCCTCAGTCTTGGGGTAAAGGTGGAAGGAAAGTCCATCCATGAAATCACCGCCCTTTCCATTGAGAAAGCCCTGGTGTTTTTTCAACATCTGGATCTTGCCCCGAAGGAGAAGGAAATTGCGCGAAGGGTTCTCAGGGAGATTGAGGAGCGCCTGGAGTTTTTGAGAAGTGTGAGTCTTGACTACCTCTCCCTGGACCGATCCTCTTCTACACTCTCCGGCGGTGAAAGCCAAAGAATCCGGCTAGCCACACAAATCAGCTCCGGCCTGGCAGGCGTCCTCTATGTCCTGGATGAACCCAGCATCGGATTGCACCAGAGGGATCACCTGCTTCTCCTGAAAAATCTGAGACATCTGAGGGATCTTGGGAACACGGTTCTCGTCGTGGAACACGATTCGGAGACCATCCTGAATGCAGACCGCATCATTGACATGGGCCCCGGGGCGGGTATCAAGGGAGGCAGGATCGTTTTTGAGGGGACACCCGAACAGCTCATGGCCTCCGAGGTATCTTTAACAGGACAATACCTCTCCGGCAGGAAGTCCATCCCCGTCCCCTCCACCAGGAGAGGCAACAACAATAAACGTCTTGTCATTGAAGGGGCCTGCCACAACAATCTGAAGGATATCACCATCGACGTCCCCCTCGGGGCCCTGATATGTATCACGGGAGTCTCCGGTTCCGGGAAGAGCAGTCTCATTAATGAGACCCTGTACCCGCTACTGGCAAAAAAACTGTATCGATCCAAGATCCCTGCGGGAAAGGTGAAGGGCATCAAGGGTATGGAATACCTCGATAAGGTCATCAACATTGATCAGAGTCCTATTGGCCGAACCCCCCGTTCCAACCCCGCCACCTACACCGGGATATTTACGCACATCAGGGACCTATTCTCGCGGCTCCCCGATTCAAGGGTCAGGGGATACAAACCGGGCAGATTCAGCTTTAACGTCAGGGGGGGCAGGTGCGAGGCCTGCAATGGTGACGGTATCATCAAAATTGAAATGCATTTCCTTCCCGATGTCTATGTTACCTGTGAGGCCTGCAATGGGCTCCGCTTCAATCGGGACACTTTGGAAGTGAAATATAAGGGATTTCACATTGCAAATATCCTCGATATGACCGTCAATCAGGCCCGCACATTTTTTGAAAATGTCCCTAACATTCGAAACAAGCTGCGGACCCTGGTGGATGTGGGGCTCGGCTATATCAAATTGGGGCAATCAGCCACAACCCTCTCCGGAGGCGAGGCCCAGCGGGTCAAGCTGGCCAGGGAGTTGAGCAAGAGGAGCACGGGAAGCACGCTCTATCTGCTGGATGAACCGACCACGGGACTCCACTTTGCGGATATCGAAAAACTCCTTGAGGTACTGAATCACCTGGTGGAACTCAATAACACCGTGATCGTCATAGAGCACAATCTGGATGTAATCAAGACAGCCGATTATATCATCGACCTCGGTCCGGAAGGAGGAGATGGAGGGGGATACCTGGTTGGCGCCGGCACCCCGGAGGAAATAATAAACATCCAAGGGTCCTACACCGGGCAGTTTCTTGGCAAGCTGCTCCCTGGTATCGTGTCCAAGGTAATTTCTTAGTAAAGAATCCGGGCCCAGAGGACCAGGTCTTCAATGTAAAATAAAGTCAGGGGACGCGGGGTTTGTCTTTCTTCCCCAGATGGTAAGCCAGATTATCGAGATTGACCGTAAAGTCGACGTTCTCGACAAGGCAGGATTCCTGCTGCCTGATGTGAATGGGTGAACAGTTGAGGATCGCTTTGGTCCCCGCTGCGGCCAGCATGTCTGCCACGGCTTGGGCCTGTCCCGCTTGGGTGGCAATGACCCCCACCTCCACTTCCAATTCCTTTATCAGTGAGGGAATCTCCTTGAGGGCCCGAATAGTGAGGCCGTTGGTGAGTGGCGCCCCCACCTTGCCCGGGTCCGGATCAAAGGCAACCACAAACCGGTAGCCCCGCTTAGAGAAATTTTCGTGCTGGACCAGGGCCATTCCCATGTTCCCCAACCCCACGATGGCCATTCTCCATTCGCGATCAGAAACCAGTATTTTCTTGATCTCTGTCAGGAGATCCCGAACCCCGTAGCCGATGCCGCGTACCCCGAACTCACCAAAATAGGAGAGGTCTTTTCTCACCTGGGCCGGGTTGACCTTGCACAGTTCAGCCAGCTTCTCTGATGAGACCACCAGCGTTTCACTGGACAGCAACTTTTCAAGCGGACGTGAGTAGAGAGAAATCCGCTCGATGGTGGCATCAGGTATTTTGGGGTCTCTTAACATATTGAAAACGCGTAAAAGATTGTGAATTATTGCACATAGAGAGGGGAAAAAAGAGGACCTTCGCGTGAACAAAGATCCTCTTTTATATGTTACGATTACCCTCCAATAGCCTTAGTTACGGCATCCAGGCTGGGGATCTTGAATACCATGAGCAAACAGATCAGCAGGGCATAGATACAGAGAGACTCAATCAGTGCCAGACCAATGATCATGGTGGTCATGATTTTTCCCCCGGCCTCGGGATTTCTTGCTGTTCCCTGGAGCGCACCGTTAATGGCATTTCCCATGCCGAGACCGGTCCCCAGAGCAGCAACCCCAATACCAAAGCCGCAGGCCAGCGCAATGGCAAAGAAAATCCACATGCCGGCAGCCTGTGCAGAACCATCAGCGGCCAACGCCATAGAGGCCATTCCCAAAATAAGCGCTAGAGTTAAAATTCCTGTAAAACTTTTTTTCAACATTCTAACCTCCCTTCTTCTGTGATGTGGTTGCCTTCTTCCCAAAAAGCGACCCATTGGTTGGGTTATTGCTTCATTAATGTGCTTCTTCCATGGCGCCGGCAAAATAGACAATGGAGAGAAGCATGAAAACGACTGCCTGAATAACACTCACCAGTATCCCCAAAAAGAGAATAGGCAGCGGCGCCAGATAAAGACCGGCCAGAGCAAAGAAGATACCGAGGACCTTCTCTTTGCCGAAAATGTTTCCAAAAAGCCGTATGCTCAGGGACATCACCCGGGCGAAGTGCCCGATGAGCTCAATGACGAACATCAGGGGGGCCATAGGCCAAACAGGGCCCATGAAGTGCTTGAAGTATTTTGCCCCGTGAAACTTGAAACCGATGTAGTGTGTCAGAATAAAGACGCAGATGGCCATGGAGGCCGTGGTGTTTAAATTGGCCGTTGGTGAAAAAAAGCCGGGGACCAACCCAAGCAGGTTTGAAAGCAGGATATAAAGAAAGATTGTCGCGATAAAGGGGAAAAACGCCTTTCCCTCGGGTCCCGTGATTTCCACCATGAAATTTTCGAGCCCTCCGACTACCAGTTCCAGAATGTTCTGACCCTTTCTTGGAATCATCTGGATTCCCTTGGCAAGTAAGAAGGCTCCCACAATCAGGATGGTCATGACCAACCATGAGTGAAGGAGGTGGGAATTCTGGTGGGCCCAGTGCCCGAACCCCAGTGCACTGAAGATCTCGACCAAGAAATAGTAATGGTGCTCCATTTAAATCGTCTCCCCTGCTCTTATCTTGACGGCCTGGCTGATGCCGAAACTGATGATGCTGAAAACCACTGTAGAAAGCCCAATGGCGAGACCAACGGGATCCACACGGCCCAGCTTTATCGAGAGGTACATGACCAGCCCCAGGCCCAGGAGCCGAACATAGCTCTTGATAATGAGGGTGGATTTTTTGAGCTTTTCCGTCCCGTTAGTAGGAAAAGCACGCCGGATCGTGTATTGAAGAAGATCAAAATTGATGATGATGGCCACTCCTCCCAGAATGACCCCCAGGGTGGCAGAGGGAGGCATGGCAAAATAGCTGATCAGGGATAGCAGAAACAATATGATCCAGTTTCGCTTGGTTATTGCATGATATGCTTTATCCCAATCCATGAGACCTTCTGTATTAAACCTTTATCCGCCTCAGGCGGATTAAATGATTTCCTGGGCTTTTTTATACATGCGGTACAGGTTCCTAAAGGCCGCTACAATGCCGAACCCGAGAAACAGGAAGAAAAGCCATGGCTCAGTGTCGAATTTACTGTCCAGATAATAGCCGACGACAGCACCGATCCCAATGGACAGTGCCATGGCCAATCCAAGGGTACTTACATAACTTAAAGTCCTGAAAAGCTTTTTGGTTTCCGGTTCCATCATTCCTCATGGCCCTGAGGGTTTCAAGTGTGTGTCACGGAACCGCGTTGTTTTTATCACAGATTTTTCTCTCCCGTCAACAGGTTTTTGTGCATTTCTTCACAAATAAAAAGCCTTCTCTCAATCACACCCGAATGCAGATTAACCCTTTGAAGATATTGTCTTTATTGAATCCAAGCAAAGATCCTGCTTTTCCGCCACCTGCCTAAAGCGTATCAAATGCCTTGGCAGCGCATTCAATAGTCTTCTGAAGGCTCTCCTCCCCATGGGCAGCCGATAGGAACCAGGCCTCAAAGGGCGAAGGGGCCAGATAAATCCCCTGTTCAAGCATCTTTCCATAGAACCCCCGGAACATGTCCCCATTGCTTTTCTTTGCAGTGGCAAAATCCGTCACCACTTCGGAGGTAAAAAAGACAGAGCCCATGGAACCGATCCGGTTGATGGTGACCTCTACCCCGGCACCACCGGCCGCCTTCTTTAATCCGCTGAACAGATAATCTCCTTTTTCTTCCAAATCCTGATAGATATTCCCATCCTGAAGGGCCTTGAGGGTCGCCATCCCGGCAGCCATGGCAAGGGGATTTCCAGACAGGGTTCCCGCCTGGTAGATGTTCCCTTCAGGGGCCATATTTGCCATGATCTCCCTGCGCCCTCCATAGGCCCCGACCGGCAAGCCCCCGCCGATAATTTTCCCAAGGCATGTGATGTCCGGCATAATGCCATACCGTTCCTGAGCCCCTCCGGGGCCCACCCTAAAACCACTGATGACCTCGTCAAAGATCAACAAAGAACCGTTCTTCAGGGTGATATCCCTGAGGCCCTTTAGAAATGTCTCATCGGGTATGATGACCCCCATATTCCCGGGGATGGGCTCCACGATGACGGCGGCAATCTCCGGTCCGAATTCTTCAAAGGCCTGTGACACCTCATCCATGCGGTTAAACGACAGGGTGACGGTGTGACGTGCCAAATCAGCAGGAACCCCCGGTGAACCGGGAATGCCCAGGGTGGCGACGCCTGAACCGGCCGCTACGAGCAGGGAGTCTGCATGGCCATGGTAACACCCTTCGAATTTAATGATTTTCTCCCTTCCGGTAAAACCCCGCGCCAGGCGGATGGCGCTCATGGTCGCCTCTGTTCCGGAATTCACCATTCTCACGGTTTCAATCCCGGGCACCATGTCGGTGATCATCTGGGCCATGTCCACCTCCAGCCCGGTGGGCGCCCCATAACTGGTTCCCCGCACCACCTGGGCCATAAGCGCTTCCACCACCACGGACGGGGTATGGCCCAGGATCATGGGGCCCCAGGAACAGACGTAATCGATATATCGGTTCCCTTCCACATCCCAGAGGAAACACCCCTCTGCCCGGTCAATAAACGGAGGATCTATTCCCACCGCCTTCCCGGCCCTCACAGGGCTGTTGACTCCCCCCGGGATGAGATTTTTTGCCCTTTCAAATAGAATCCTGCTCTTCTCTCCCATGGCCTTTCTCCCGATTGATCAAAAGTATTCCATACTGGTCTTCTTGAATTCCTTCTCGCTGAAGAGGAGGGCATATTCATCAACACCCGTCTCACGGGACATGTGTCCGGCCAGTTGATGGCATGCTGCCCGGTCATCTGCATGAATCATCGTATAG